>DASSKV010000001.1:0-8734 GCA_035690125.1 Saccharimonadales bacterium (SeqCode)
GGTCGGTGAAATCAAGCAACCCTTCACGGCTAACTGCGCGCATACGGCGAGCATGTCACGATAGTGCGGCTGCAATTTACGCTCCAAAAACTTGATGGCATCTGTTTCGGACTCAAGCTGCTGATGCAGAGAGTATTCATATGCCGCAATTGCACTACCAGCGGCTACTGCAGCAAGGCCAGTCTTGGCAAGCGTACCTTTATTGTTTCGAATGCGATTTGTCCATTTTTCAGCCATGAACTATTAATATACTCCGTAAATATAGCTCTCACAATGCCTGTTTTACGCTATACTTTTAAGCATATGCAGGAACAGCCGGACTTACTTACCCAAGCCACTGATGTGCTTACAATGAACGACCGCGAGAGCTACACCCAGCCGGCTCACCAGTTGTATCCGCACCAGTGGCTGTGGGACAGCTGCTTTATTGCCATTGGGCTGCGGCACCTCGACGTCGAACGCGCCAAAACTGAAGTACTAAGCTTGCTGCATGGCCAATGGCATAACGGCATGCTGCCAAACATAATATTCCGCGACGACAAACAGTACCGTATAGACCGCAATATATGGCGCAGTTGGATTAACCCATTTGCGCCCACGGGCGTTGCCACTACCGGCATCACCCAACCACCTATGCTAGCAGAAGCGGTAGTGCGGATAGGCGAAAAATTGGAGCTTCCGGAGCGGCGGGCATGGTACAAGCTCCTATGGCCAAACCTGCTGGCCTACCACGAATGGATGTACCACGAGCGCGACCCGCACAAGGAGGGCCTCGTGCTACAAGTGCACCCCTGGGAAGTCGGCATGGACAGCACGCCGCCTTGGGTAGCCGAAATGCACGAACACCAGATGCCGGATTGGATACGCTTAGTACAAAAACTCAAGCTCGACCACTTAATGGGCGTGTTCCGCCGCGACCACAGCGTACCTATAGACGAACGCTTTTCTACTATAGAGGCCCTAGTACTATTTAGCGTCCAGCGCCGCCTGCGCCGCAAGGCATATGACATAAACAAAATTCTAGACCATTCGCTGTTCGCTATAGAAGACCTAGCGTTCAACAGCATCCTCATCCGGGCAAACAAACACCTGGAACATATAGCCGAGAGTATCAAAAAACCACTGCCCGAAAGCCTAAAAGCCAGTATGGAGCTAACCGAAAAAACTTTTGAAGAGCTGTGGGACCCCTACAGCAGCCAATACTACTCGCGCGACTTTATAACCCACCGACTGCTTAAGGTCCCGACTGTTGCAACGCTGCTGCCGCTGTATGCAGGACATATTAGTAAGGAGCGGGCAGCACTGCTGGTAAAACAGCTCGAAAACGAGCATGCCTTCGGCCCGGCCTACCCGTTGCCCAGCGTACCGGTAAACTCATTCTGGTTCCGCCCCAAGCTGTACTGGCAGGGTCCTACATGGGTCAACATAAACTGGCTGGTCATAGACGGGCTAAAGCGTTACGGTTTTGCTGACTATGCTGCAGCCCTGAAGGAAAGCACCCTGGAGATGGTCGAAAAGTCCGGCTGCAGCGAATACTTCGACCCGCTAACCGGCGAGGCCGCTGGCGCCCCCAACTTTAGCTGGACTGCCGCGCTGGCAATAGATTTGCTGAAGACAAAATAACTTCGTCTGTAAGGTCTATTTGGGCTGGCAGCTCAATAGTTTCGTCCTGTTTATACGCTGGTGTAGTACTTTTTATGCGGCCGCCCGGCAACATAGTAAAGCTGCCCTCACGGAGCTTCCAAAGTATAATACCGATGGTTTGGGCTCCGTGCCGCTCCTCTTCTTCCATAGCAAACAATACATGTTCAATTGAGCATATACCCAGCCATGACACATATTCCGTAACCATCTCGACGGTAGTGTAGCGCTGCACCGGCTCCATCTCTCTCATAAGCCACCTATTTTAGACGCCGGTATGGTGTGATGCAAATTCTAGTATGGCTTACTGCAGAGCGTTTTGGAGACCGCCCCATTCAACTACCGTAAAGCCATTGCGCGGCAAAGCCGTTAGGTGCTCCGTGGGAAGCGTCACTGGGCTGCTTAGCCCTTCGTAATCCAGGAAGACACGTATCAACGTATCCGGCCGGGGTGATATGTGTAACGGTGCAAGCCGGTTCATTTGCGCTGTGCCGAACCACGTCAGACGCACATAGGGTGTATGTGGCAGGCGCGGTAACCAGTAGGCGGCAAAGTCAGCGCGCTCTTTGGCATTTAACCCGAGCTGCTGAAGGTTGGAGTCTATAGTTGCAGCCACGTCTTGCTGCCGTACAACAAAACCATCTTGTACGGTTGGGTATGTTAGGCCAAAACCTTCCCAATACAGGCTGTCGTATGCCTTGCCGCCAGTGGTTAGAAGGCCATTTGGCTGAGCCACTACATTCCAGCCACCGTTATAGGCCGGTACCGATTTTTTGATTGTTGCATCGATTTTGACAGAAACATTAGTCGTTTTAGTTGGGTAGAGGTAGATTACCGGCTTGCCACAACCGCCACCACTTATGACTTTCTCGTTGAAAAGCGCGGTGTAGCTACCTAACGTATTTTTATACAACAGTATGGGGCGCAACTTAAGGTACGCATCTTGGGTTAGGGGGCTGTCGCTAAACTGCTCATTGTGGTTCTTAAGCGTGTCGCTGCCAAGCTCAGTATTGGCTAGGTCTGCCAGCGCGTATAACTGCTGGCCGGTTGCCACAGTGCCGGCTGCGGTTACGTTCGTTGTGTTGTCAGTTAGGAAATCTTCGTAGGCGCCCAACCCGCAACCACGGAAAGTTTCGGTATATGCGTCGTCATTTTTCGTACCGTCAGAAAAGGTAATGGTGTCTTTGTTTATCGAGGTAAGGTGCGGTTCCGGCTGGTAAAACACCCAGTGGAAATCATAAGTCTGCACATAGTACCCAACCGTTTGGTAGGTGCCATGGTCACTGGTAATATGCACGTCCTTATAGACCGGTCCATAGTCAGTGTCGCCATATTTCGCGGCGTTGGGTAAGGTTATATGTATACCGAGCTTGTCGCTTTTGGTGTTGGTGAAGTTCTTGCCGTTAATTTGCAGCGTTTGCGGTAGGTTGAGCTCTGGGAATGTCGTTTGGCTATCTATGGTAACGCCTGGGGCAAGGTCGTCCACAGGTTTTCCTTGGTAAAAGAAGTCAGGGCTGGCTGATTCTACCAGTTTAAGCGAGGTGCCGCTTGCGAGCAGCAGCGCGCCCACTTCACCGCCATCCTGGGCTTCGCTAAATAGCACTATCTTTGTGCCATCACTCATGCTGCCAACCTGCTGTACGTACATCCAGTCCGGATCTTGGGTTTTAAGAATACTGTAATCCGAAAGGCTGAGTTTTATAGGGGTCTTAAACCAAGTTTCTTTACCCACGACGCTATCACCGTTAGCAAGCTTTTGTACGGCAAAGCTAGCGGCTTTAGGGGCGGCCTGCGTATTAGCTTTCTTGGCTTGTTCAATCAATTTGGCCGTATCTTGTTGAGAAGGTGCGGGTTTGTTGGCACGCTGCAAGGCAAACCAGCTGGCGCCGGCGGCAACCAATAGAATTGCTACGCTCACTACTACAACCGTGCGGCGTGGACGGTGCTTTTTACGGGGCGTATCCACTGGCGGCACTGTTATATTGGCACTTTGCTGTACCGGTTCGGTGGTATTTACGGGCGGGGTTTCAGCCGCATTTTCTGGCGGTTTATTGTTTTCGTCTTCCATAGTTCTCCTTAATGGAGATTGTACAGCCGGATACTGCCGCGCGGCAAATAAAATGTTTATGCTAGTCTTCGTCGCTATTTGGGCGGTCAAGCAGGAGTGGCTCCACGCCTGGGCTTTCGCCGGCTATCTTTACTACGTCCTTGTCTATCTTTTTTAGCTCTTTGTGGGCTGTGTTGAAGTGGTTGATGCTCGTACCAAGGCTGTTACCCAGCTTTTGCATAAAGCTTTCAAAAGTAGTAATGTGCCGACCCAGTTCACCGACGCGTATCTGTATGTCTTTGGCCTGTTCCTCTATTTGCAGGCTGCGCAGGCCCTGTAGCACTGTTTGCAGGTAAGCCAGTAGCGTGGTTGGGCTGACTATTATGACCTTTTTGTCGCGGAAGGCGTACTCTATAAGGTCGCGCGAGCTGGTGTTAGTGAGCCCCACTTTGTTTATAAGCAGGTCATAGTAAATGGCCTCGCTGGGTATGAACATAAAGGCGAAGTCCATGGTCTTTTCGCGCGGGCGGATGTACTTACTGGTTTCGTCTATGCGCTTTTTGAGGTCTTTTTTAAACTCACCGCCATAAAGCGTGCGTTCTTCGGGGGTTTTGGCCTCGACCAGGCGGTTGTAATTTTCAAGGCTAAATTTGGAATCTATGGGTATCACCTTTTTGTCTACGAACACCACGGCATCTACCGTCTCGCCATTCTCGAAACCATATTGCATCTGGAACACGCTGGGCGGCAGTACGTTTTCGAGCACGCTTTCTAGGTATATTTCACCCAAGTTGCCGCGCTGCTTGGGGTTTTGCAGCACATTTTGCAGCATCTTTAGTTCGCCGGCTATGTCGCCCACCTGCTGGTTGGTCTTTTCCAGCGCCGTCAGTTTTTGTGTGACGTCTTTTATAATATTGGTGCTTTGCTCGAACTGCTTTAGCATCTGCACATTGTTCTTATCTAACCGGTCGTTTATTTGCAGGTGCAGGCCGTCTTTTAACTTTATAATATCGTCGCTCAGTTTAGATAGGTCCTGCTTGAGCATGAGCGCGCTCTGGCTATCTGCCGCCGGAGCCATTTGTTGTTTTAGTAAAACGGCTAGCAGCGCCAGCACTAACACGCCTAACACAATGACGGCGATAAGCATCTGTTCTCCTTTAGGTTATATGGAGCAAAGGGCAGCGGAGGGTAATCGCTTGCCCTTTGCGCTCAAATTGTTGTGGAGGGTGTTACCTTTCTGTCGGCGTTCCGGATTGATAATCCATGGGCCTCTACATATGCCGGTAACTTTTTCCAAGTACCCTGCAGCATAAAGCTGCAGTTTTAAGTATATAGTATCTGGCCTAGATAAAACGAGTGATAATGAACATGAAGACGGCGCCAGATACGGTAGCGACAATGGTCCAGTAGCTGCTGTGTTTGCTGTGGGCTTCGGGCAAGATTTCGCTGGCACCTATGTACAGCAAAAAGCCGGCAAAGAAGCCGAGGTAGATAGTAAGCGCGTTATCGGATACATGGAACAGTAGCGTAACCAACACGCCAAGTATGGGCGCAACTGCATCAAGAAACAGCAGGCCCAGTGCCCGCCGCGAAGTGTTTTTGTTAACTAGCATTAGGCTTACCGTGTTAAGGCCGTCGCTAAAATCGTGGGCAATTACGGCTATCGCAACCGCTATACCAACGGCGTTGCCCGCCTGGAAGCCCAGGCCTATACCGACACCGTCCAAAAAGCTGTGCCCACTCAGTGCCAGCGCACTGACAACCCCGACCTGCGGATGGTTATGTACCTCGTACTCGCTTTCGTGGGTGTGGTGTATAAGTATGCTCTTTTCTATTATGTGGAAGAGCAAAAAGCCAACTACTAGGGCAACCATAGCGCCGGTGTAGGTGCGGTGCTGCTCGTTCAATGTTTTGAATATTTCGGGCAGTATGTCAAAGGCCACTACCCCCAAGAGCACGCCAGCAGTGTAGCCAAGCAAACGGTGCAAGCTATCGCGGCGCTTAAGGGCGGTCAAACCACCCGCAATGGTGGAAACAAACGTTAAACAAGCTAAAACAACAGGAACCATATGGCCAATAATACAGGACAAGCCTCATTAAAGGAATGAAGAGCAGCGAGGCTTGGTTTGCTTGCAAACTCGGCTCCGCCGACCGAGCGATGAGAGGAGAACCTTGGTTCTTCTCTCATTATTCCTAAAAACCCGGGTCGAAACCCGGGTTTGTTAGGAAGCCTCACACTTCCTACCATCTAGCTTATGCCTACTAGCCATAAATTTCAACCCCAACCTTACAGGGGCCGGGACACATATTTGTTGCCCTTTAGGTAAAAGCGCCAGGGCATTTCCTTGCCGCGGCTAATCCCCACCCTTGTTGTTTGGGTAATACTCGTATGGGGTACTGGGGCGTTGATTATTAACTGAAGGGGCGGCTTATGCAGGTCATGGCCGCTCATGTTCTTGTCGATACCCAGGGCGTAACACAGTTTTGCCGGCCCGTTCGTCAGCTGCTCGCTTGCAATACCATGCCTGTTGGCACTCATGGCATCTTCGCCTTCTAGCGGTTCAACAGCGCGGATGAGTACGGCAGCACCGTGGCCCGGAGGACCAACCACAACGTTGCAACAGTAGTGCATGCCGTAGGTAAAGTACACATACAGGTGCCCCGGGCCACCAAACATCACTTTGGTGCGTGGCGTCTCGCCTTTATACGAGTGGCTGGCTACGTCTGTCTGGTCATAGGCTTCGGTCTCGACTATTTTTGCAACCAAAGTGTGGCCGCGCATCTCGCGCACAAGGTAACAGCCAAGCAGGCGCGGGGCGACATCTTCTGCCGAACCGTTCAAAATATCAAAAGTGTCAGCCATTGCTAGCACGTAGGGCCTCGCGTGAAGCCGCAAAGGAAGCCCATATTATGCCCAAGCCAGCCACGCCAGTAACGGCATCCGGTATTTCGAAAAACAAACTTATAAGTAGTGCGGCGGCCAAAAACCCGATGGCATAGTGGGCACCATGCTCCAGGTACTTGTAGGCAGACAGTACGCCGCGGCGCACCATAAACACCGTTAAGCTGCGCACCCATAGCGCGCCTACCCCTAGCCCAGCAGCTATCAGGATAACTACGTTGGTAATAGCAAAGGCGCCTATGACGCCGTCGAAGCTAAAGCTGGCATCGAGCACCTGCAAGTACATAAACACGCCAAATGCCGCCCAGCCGGTATAGACACTGCTTTTAACTGGCCCGGCCAGCTTGCCTATAAGGTCTATAAAAAGCTTTATGGCCACATAAACCGCAACCCCCAACAGTCCGGCGCGGAGCGTTTCGCCAGCGTGGTGGTTAAATGGCAGCGCCGCTACGGCTACGACGACAAAGAAAGCTATAAGGACTGGCAGCCAGCCATTGCCGCGGTTGCTAACTGGCCGCTCCAGCCGCTCCAGCCAGTGGATTTCTTTGTCCTTGTCCCAAAAGAAGTACAGCGTAAGCGTCAGTAGGAATGCACCGCCAAAGGCAGCTATGGCCGGGTGGGCTTGCTCGAGCTTATCGGCATACTGGTGCGGGTGGTGCAGCGCCAAGTTTAGTACGTCGCTCCAGCCCAAGTGTGATGCGAGCATAACTATGACAATAGGAAATACCAGCCGCATACCAACTATGGCTATGACTACGCCAACCGTCAGGAACAGCTGCTGCCACACATGTGACAGCTTTTCCAGCACTTTGGCATTTATAATGGCGTTATCAAAACTAAAGGCAACCTCTATGCCCACAAGCACCAAGGTAACCAGGGCTGCCGAGGCGCCCATGCCCACTAGCACCGCTATCAACGTAGCAACTGTAAGCAACGTCGAAACAGCAAAGTTGCGCAGAAATGGTTTCACTGTACTATCCTACCACGGGTCATTTGCCATTAATCATTTAACATTTATCAATTATTTTGCATTTGTCATTTCGCAAACAATGACAAATGCCAAATGGCAAATAATTTGTTAAATGGTAAATGAAAATTGATAATTACTTTCACTTCTTGCCAAGCATGAGCGTTTACCTATAAAATACATGCTACTACGTGAGTATCTTTATCCTTCTGCTTGAAGTCCTGGTTTTAGTGTTGTTTTCTGCCGCCTGCTCCGGCCTGAATGTAGCCCTGATGTCTTTGGATGTTGGCGATTTACGCCGCAAAGCCAAGCTCGGCAGCCGGCAGGCTAGGCGCGTGCTGCCCTTACGGCGCAATGCCCACCTAAGCCTAGCAGCCATACTGCTTACCAATGTCGCGGCGGTTTCTGCCACCTCGCTGGTGCTCGACCATGCCATTGGCAACGGCAACCACGCGCTGGACGGCGTTATAGCCGGGCTTATAAGCACGCTGCTTATAGTGGTGTTCGGCGAGATAATCCCGCAGGCGCTGTTTGCACGTAACGCTCTGGCCTGGTGTTCGCGGTTGGCACCTGTGCTAGGGCTCATGATAACCTTCACCTTCCCAGTGTCCAAACCCTTGCAAATATTGCTAGACAAGCTGTTCCCACGCCCGGGCGCCAAGCTGCAAACCCGCGACGAGCTTGGCCTGCTTATAAGCGAGCACCTCACCGACAAAACTAGCGAGCTCGACGAGGACGAGGTAGAAATAATCCGCGGCGCGCTGCAGCTGAGCGAAAAACGGGTGCGCGACATTATGACCGACATCCAGCATGTGTACTGGCTGGCACCAGATATGCCGCTCACCGAAAGCCGCATAGACGAAATGAAAAGCCACGGTTTTAGCCGCATACCTGTTTTTGACCACAACCTTAGCCGATGCTACGGCCTGCTACTTATGAAAGATTTGGTAGACGTGGACTTTTACGGCCGGGAATATACCGTGGAGGACATGCTGTTGCACCCCGTTCAGCTGGTGGGCAGCATGACTGCTCTGGACACCATGTTTCGCCGCTTCATTAGTAGCGGTACGCACCTTATACCGGTTGAAAAGGACGATAATATAGTCGGCATCATAACCATTGAAGACCTTATAGAAGAGATTGTCGGCCACGAAATAGAAGACGAAACTGACCGCCA
>DASSKV010000002.1:0-7585 GCA_035690125.1 Saccharimonadales bacterium (SeqCode)
AAACGGCTCATTGAAGGTCATGCAGGTAGAAGTTGGCGACGAGCATAACCCTAACGCCAAAAACTATAAAGCGCCACGTGTTGTAGGTTATGGCACGGTGTCTTTCGACAAGAAAGCCATAGATAACGGCGTGGTCGTAAACCCGGAGGTCATAGCCAAAGCAACTAAAGAGCTTTTCGAAAAGCACCTGATTGGTGACATAACCACCCGCCGTGTAGCGATAACCATACCGACTTATCGCACATTTACCCGCTCTATCCAGCTGCCGATTTTAAAACCGAAGGAGCTGAAAGAAGCCGTAACACTAGAAGCCGAGCAGTACATACCAGTACCCCTGGAAGAGTTGTACCTAGACTACGAGCAAATATCACAAACGAAGGACCAGCTTGAAGCGCTGGCAATAGCTGTGCCGAAAAATATTGTCGACTCTTACCTGGAACTTATGCAGGTACTGGGCCTCGAGCCCGTACTCATCGAAACAACCATGGGCGCCGCAGCCCAACTGTTTTCACAAGATAAGCAGAGTGATATCCCAACGGTTATTATCGACTTTGGCTCACTTTCCTCCGACATAAGCGTTTACAGCGACAATATACTTACTACCGGTACCGTCACGGGCGGCGGACAGGTGTTTACTAACTCTATAGAGGAAAAACTAAAGGTAACCCACGAGGAAGCCGCGCTTATAAAAACTAAGTACGGCCTAGGCCTAAGCAAGCGGCAAGATGAAATAAAGGAAGCGCTCGAACCCATACTTGAGCAAATCGTCAAAGAAATCCGCCGTATGATACGTTACTACGAAGAACGCTACGGTACCGAAAAGCCCATAAAGCAGATCATAACCCTAGGGGGTGGCGCGAATATGCCTGGACTGAGTGAATACCTGACCAATGCCCTGCGTACAGCTGTCCGGCCTTGTGACCCCTGGCAATACTTTAACTACAAAGGACTACAACCGCCTAACAATGCTGACAAATCCATGTACTCTACTGCTGCCGGCTTGAGCTTAGTCGACCCGAAAGAGGTGTTTAAGCCATGATAAACTTGCTGCCTCCTGAGCTAAAAAAGTCTTACCGTTATGGTGCCAGCAATGTAGCGCTAGTACGGTGGGTGGTGGCGGGAATTGTGAGCTTGGCCGGTTTAGGTGTCATAGGCACGTACGGGTGGCTCACGCTGCACCAAGATATCGACAAGTATAACTCCCAAATAAACACTACCCAGTCAACCCTAAAACTGCAAAAACAAAAGGAGACCTATGCCCAGGTGCAGGACATCAGCAACAACTTCCGTCTTGTCGTACAAGTACTGTCCAAGGAAGTCTTGTTTTCAAAACTACTGAGCCAAATGGCAACAGCTATGCCTAGCGGTTCTTACTTGACCGACCTTACCATTGGTAAAACTACTGGGGCTATAGACATCACTGCCCAGACCGTAGACCAACAGACGGCAACCCAGGTACAAGTAAACTTGTCCGACCCGAGCAACCAAATATTTGCCAAGGCCGACATAGTTAACATTACCTGTGCGGCCAAGAACGCCAAAGACCCGACACACCCGTGCGTGGTTAATATCCGAGCCTTGTTTGCCCAGAAAAACCCATTCCTGTTCATTAACCAGAAGGCAGGTGCATGATGAACGCCAAGCGCATGCATTTCCTCTTGCTCGGCCTGCTTATATTATCGATAGTTGGTCTCTTTGCCGGCGCTTACGTCATAAATAGCCTGCTTGCCAAGCAAGCTACAAAACTAGCAGACTTAAAGCAACAGGTACAGACACTGGAAGGCCAACAAACCGGCCTCAAGAAAGCCAAGAACGATATTGCCAAATACGGCGAACTAAGCAAGATAACTAAACAGGTAGTACCCCAAGACAAGGACCAAGCACAGACTGTCCGTGAACTGGTAAACATAGCTTCTGCTGCGGGCGTCAAGATAACCACAATTTCCTTCCCTGCAAGTACGCTAGGTGCTGGCGTTGCAGCTACTGCAGCCAGTGGCGCAGCTACGGCTACAACCCCTTCGGCAGCCGTCTCTACTAAGACCTTGTTATCCCAGCTGATTGCAGTGCCCAACATACCGGGTGTATACCAGTTGCAAATTACCATCCAAAACGATGCCGATACCGAGGTTAGCTACAACCAGCTTTATAGGTTCCTGTCAGCGCTAGAAAATAACCGGCGTACCGCCCAGGTTTCCAACATCGTTATAAGTCCAGATGCCCAAAACCGCAACTCACTGCAGTTCACACTAAGTTTAAGCGAGTATATAAAGCCATCATGAAACTAAGCATCAAAGATATCCCGGCACGTGTAACCGACCTCTTAGAACCTGTTAAGAAGTATGCTGTTATCTTGTTCGTAATAGTGGTGGCCGGCGTGTATGCATTCCTGGTATTTCGGGTAAACGGTATGCAATCGGCTTCGCCAAGCTCCAGTGGAGACACCCAAAAGGGCACGGTAGTAGCCACACCTCGTATAGACCCCGGCCTCGTCAACCAACTCCAGCAACTGCAAGACAACAGTGTCAGTGTAAAATCACTCTTTGACGAAGCCCGCTCCAACCCCTTCCAAGAATAATATTTAAGACTTTAGGTCTTCGTCAGTTGGGACTTGATATGAGGCAACTGGCTGCGCTTCGGCTGTGCCCGTATTGACACCTGTAGGGTAGGCTTTACCCGCACCTTCGTTTGACTCAATTTTCTGTTCAAACTGCTCGCGGGCGCTCAGTATCTGCTGGGCATAATAGTTTGGCTTAGGACAAAACGGAAATACGAACTTCGAGCGCTCACCCGCCGTTTCCACACGCAATGTACCAAACCCAAACATATGCGCCAATATGCCGTCTTGGCTCGCGGTTACATCTTCCAGGTTGCCGAGCGAAAGCTGGCTGTTCTGCTTATCGAACAGGCTGCGCTGCTGCACCTGGGTCAAGCTGTCGCTCGTAAGTATCCAGCGATTTCCCCAGTACACTATGTGCGAAACAAAAACGAAGGCAAGTGTAAGTACAGCAAAAATCAAGAAAATTGCTCCCCCATAGCTATATATCTGGCTTTTGTCGGTATTTGGGAAAACTATCGGTGCGACTAAGAATATTATGACCGCCAACAAGACGAGCATAAAGCCTGCGGAAATATACATAGTAAGCATGCCGAACGGGTGGCGCTTAACCTCACATATATTGCGCTCGCCGGTTTGCATGGAGGTAAGCGGGTTTTGTATGTTCTGTTGCTGTTCTTTAGGGTTCATACAGCAATTATATCAGCGATGCCTGGTTATCGTCGTCATGGTGCTTCCTGCCCAGATGCGCATATGTTTTATGCGTTACTTTGCGGCCGCGTGGCGTACGCTCGAGCAGCCCTATTTGCATTAAGTACGGTTCTATAAAGTCCTCTATAGTACTGCGTTCTTCCGCAGTCAGTGCCGCAAGTGTTTCCACACCCACCGGGCCGCCTTTGTAGTTATCTATTATTGCTGCCAGTAGCATGCGGTCAGCCGGGTCGAGCCCCAGGTCATCTATTTCCAGAAGCGCCAGCGCCTGTTTACTTATACTTGTATCGATAATACCGTCACCGTTCACATCGGCGTAGTCGCGTACCCGTTTTAAAAGCCTGTTGGCAATACGTGGCGTTAAACGCGCCCGCTTGGCAAGTTCGCCGGCAGCTTCCTTATGAATTTTGACATCGAGTATCTTGGCAGCACGCTCAATAATACTCCGCACTTCTTCTGGTGTGTAAAATTCTAGGCGGTGTATCATGCCAAACCGGTCGCGTAGTGGGGCAGCCAGAGCCCCGGCACGAGTGGTCGCACCGATGATGGTAAACTTAGGCAAATCCAGCCGAAGCGACCGCGCCGACGGCCCCTTGCCAAGCATAATATCCAGTTTAAAATCTTCCATTGCCGAATATAAAACCTCTTCCACAGTCCTATTCAGCCGGTGTATTTCGTCTATGAACAATATATCGCCATCACCCAAGTTCGTAAGTAGGCTTGCCAGGTCCCCTGCCCGCTCCACAGCCGGTCCACTAGTTATACGTATCTGTGCACCCATTTCGTTGGCAATCACGGTAGCCATGGTTGTCTTGCCTAGCCCTGGCGGCCCGTACAGCAAAATGTGGTCAATGGGCTCGCCGCGCTTTTTAGCAGCAGCAATAGCTAGCTGCAAGTTCTGCTTTAGCCGCTCTTGCCCTATATAATTAGCAAAATCCCGCGGCCGCAGCGTATTTTCTATCTCCTGCTCTTCTGGGTTGTGTGGCTCATCGGCCATGTCAACTATTCGGTCTATCATACCTTTGCCTTCAATGCTTGCTTTATTCGCTCCTCGGTCGGAAGTGCCGAATCAATACCCTTTAGGGCAAGTTGCGCATCTGTATCGGTGTAGCCGAGCGACACGAGCGCCTGTATGGCCTCGTCGCTTGTATTTACTGCACCGCGGCTGACTATACCTTCCGCATCATCTGTTGCCGCCAACCCCACTTTATCACGTAGTTCCACTACCATTTGTTCGGCAGCACGCTTGCCTACACCTTTGGCAGTTTGCAAACGTTTTACATCACCGCTAGCTATAGCCGAACGGACTTCAGTAGAATTGCCAATGCCTAAAACCGCTAGGGCAACCTTCGGGCCAACATTTTTTACGCTCAATAGCTGTTCAAACAGTTTCTGTGTGTCTAATGATGTAAACCCGTACAGGTCATGCGCGTCTTCACGAATGTGCTCGTGCACGTATAGCTTAGTCTTTTCACCGGCCACCAGCTGCGCGTAGTCCTCTATGGTTGTAAGTATCCCATACCCTACGCCGTTTACATCCAAAACGACAATGTCTGCCAGTTTTTCGCTAACCGTACCAGAAAGTGTCGCAATCATTAGCAATATTATCTCACAGTCATGCTATGAGTAATAGCCGCTGCCAGGGCATCGGCCGCGTCATCCGGTTTCGGAATAGCTTTAAGCCCCAGTATGACTTTTACCATTTCCTGCATCTGTTTTTTATCTGCTTTGCCGTAGCCGGTTATGGCCTGCTTTATTTGCATAGGCGTATACTCGTGTATTTCGAGACTAGCCTGCATGGCGGTCAGTAAAACCACCCCGCGAGCCTGGCTTACGGTCATAGCGGTGGTAACATTGCGCGAAAAGAATAACTTTTCAACGCTCATAACTTGGGGCTTATTCTGGGCAATTATGTCAGTGAGTTCCTCGTATATGGTATGCAAACGCACGGCATCATCTTCCTTAACGGGCGTACGGATAACCCCAGCATCCACCAGCTGCGCTTTGCCTTTAACAACGTCAATAACCCCAAACCCCAAAATACCTGTGCCTGGGTCGATACCAAGTATTCTCATTAAATCAATTGTCGCACGTATGGACGAAAATCGTTACTGCTGGTTTAACAGTTCCTCGGAGATGTCGAAGTTTACGTGGGTGTTAGACACGTCGTCTATGTCTTCTAGGGCATCCATGAGACGCATGATTTTACCGGCCGTTGCGGCGTCGGTTACTTCTACTGTGTTGTTGGGTACATAAGTTAGCTCGGCTTCTAGGATTTCAAGATCAGCGTCCTTTAACACGTCGCGCACCTTGGCAAGATCTTTGTTTGCAGTGTATATTACCGATTCGTTTTCTTCATCCTGCACGTCTTCGGCTCCGGCATCTATGGCCGCCATGAGTATTTCATCGCCAGTGCCTTTTACCCGTATCATGCCCTTGTGGTCAAACTGGAATACCACACTGCCCTTGTCGGCTATACTGCCGCCGTGCTTGCTAAACGCCAAGCGTACTTCTGGGTACGTACGGTTGATATTATCGGTTGCCGTTTCCACTAGTATAGCTACGCCGCCTGGCCCATAGCCTTCGTACAACACTTCTTGCAGCTGTGCTGCATTCTTATCTTTTATGCGGTCAAGGGCACGCTGGATGTTGGCACTGGGCATGTTGGCAGCTTTGGCCTTGTCCATGGCTAGGCGCAGGGCAAAATTGGTTTCCGGGTCGGTGCCGCTGCGGGCTGCTATGGCTATAGCATTGCCAAGTTTAGTGAACACAGCACCGCGGGCAGCGTCCTTGGCTCCCTTTTCGCGCTTAATTGTTGACCACTTTGAATGACCGCTCACTACTACTCCTAACTAGTAATTCTTATCTGTTATTGTAACAGATTTAAGATGTTTTGTCTTGTTCCAAAGCACTAAAGTTACACCCGCTAATAGGAAATACAGGGCGAGCATTTGGCTTACTGGCAGGGCAATGTGTTGCACAAAAATATGCGGGATATGACTGAGCAAGTGAGCAATGTCCAACATGTACGTTAGTAAAATACGAGCCGGCCATGCAAACCAGCCGGCAACCGGTGCTATGAACATGCCAGCCAGTCCAGCAACCATGCTAAGCAGCATAGCAAGTGGTACAAGCGCCACGACCATTACGTTAGCCACTAGCCCTATAAACGACATCTGGCCAAATGTGTGGAGTACGAAGGGCAGCGTCATAAGCTCCGCGCACAAGCTTTCTAGCGCTACCATGGCCACTAGGCTGTTTTGCCACTTTATATGCAAGCGCACAGCAACCATCGGCGCCAAAACCATAACGCCATAAAATGCTAGGAAGCTCAGGTACCAGCTGGTATCGGACCAAACGTAGAATGGGTTGGCATAGGCGGTTATGGCTGCAGCCATAACTATCAGTAGCAAAGGCCTCACCCGCCGACCGTAATACCCTGCTCCTATACTTAACAAGCTAACTATTGCTGCACGGACTATACTAGCACTCGTGCCGGCAAACAACAGGAACAAGCCTATCAAGGCCAGCGATAACATTGTAGATATTCGCTTGCTGCGTTTGCCCATCACCCCTTTGCTCGCCCGAAGCATAATTGTCAGGTTGTAACCGGATACAGCTATGATGTGTGTCAGCCCAACCATCAAGAGATCTTGCTTAACATCCGCCGGCAAGGTTGCCCGTTGACCTATCAGTAGCCCCATTGCAAAGCTGGCAAGTGGCTCCGGCAAAGCGTTCTGCATACCGGCGGCAAAATTGCGCCGCAGGCTTGCAACAAGTGATGGGTGGTGGGCAACCAGCTGCAACTGGGCAAAACTCATCCTTCCCTGGGCAGCACCAAATGTAGTCTGCAACTTGCCTGTTGCGCGTATTTCATCACCCTGGAACACTGCGTTGAGCCCAAAACCACTCAATGTCATTTTCCCCGTTAGCCTGTGGCTATTTATGACGACATTGTTGGCATCAAAACTCATTTGGCTGTTTTTAGCATATACACCGTCATCTGTCGCCTGGGCACTTATGCTTACCTTGTGGCCGTAGTAGGGCTGCCAATAGCTAAGCTTTTGCATATACAAGCTACCCCTGTATATGCCTAGGCTTAAGGTAAATAGCAATACAAGCAGTAGCGACCATACATTTTTCTTTCTAAAAAATAAAACAGCGGGCGCAAGGGCGAGCCAAACCCAAGTAGGATTCAGCAAATGACCTGTATGGGCAACCCCAACGCCGCACAAAAAAGTAGCAAAAGCCGCGGTGAGTATTGTGGTGCGACGGAATGTAACTGGCATTGGCGGCAATTGTACGCTAGAAAACCCCGCC
>DASSKV010000003.1:0-2821 GCA_035690125.1 Saccharimonadales bacterium (SeqCode)
AAGAGAATTCATTTGCTATCACTGGTGGCAAAACGAGCCTACGGACAACATGGGGCGGGGCGGACTTCTTTGTGGGCGCGACCGGGACATACTCCACAGCCGCTTCGTTAGGCGTAAGTACGGCATGGGTTGGGCAGATAGCGGCTTTCCGCGTTAACACTCCGGCTACTTCTACGCTTAGCGTAGATATGGTCAACGGTAGTGGTACGCCTATAGCTTCGCCGGGAGCGACTATGGGCTCAGCCACAACCAGCTTTAGCTGCAATACGGTCACCGGCGCACTAGCTACAAGTTCTCAAAAAATCCGCGTTACAAACTCCACGACCAACCCTGCCTGGTCGGTAAGCGTGGGAGCTACGGGTGGTGCTGCCAGTGTTTGGTCGACAGGTACGTTTACGTACGACTTTAACGATAGTGGCGGCTCTGGCTGCAGTGACGGCGACGCGGATGGCCATGCCGGCCAACTTTCTTTCGTGCCAGCATCAATATCCGCAACGGCGCAGCCGGGCTGTACAAATAGCGGGTTGTCACTCTTGGCAGCGACCACCGCGTTTACCGCTACTAACTCGGTTACGCTGGCCTCGGCCGCGAATGCCAGCACAACCGATACTGCCTGCTTCTGGGATGTAAGCGGCATCAACTTGTCGCAGACCATTCCGCCAGGACAGCACAGCGGCACGTACAGCTTAAGCCTCACGATAACGGTAGTGGCGAACTAAAATGCTATGAAGCGTCTACTTTTTATCCTTAACTACGCGACACTCTTAGTAGCATTGCAAATCTCATTGCCCGCTGCAGCCTATGCCCAAAATACTGCATTTAAACAGCGGATATTGCCACTTGACTGCGTTTTTGAAACGGTAGACGCTGGTACGGGGTTGCTCTACTATGTGACGCCCGCCGCTTGCGGCGTAGTAGTTGCGTTGCCAGCGCCCCCTAACATAGGCACAACTTCGCCCGGCAACCCGTTAGTTGCCAAAGTCATTGGGCCGATTCCGCAGGGTTCGGTAGCCATAGTCCCCGGGTCGCAATCGAGGCAAATACTACTGCCGGGTGGATGGAGGCCTATCGCCTCACTAACCGCTAACAACCAGCCGCAAATAGCGGGCGGAGCAACCGATTCATGGGTAGCTGCGATAGTGGCGGTAAGTCTAATGGCCGTCGCTTTTGTTATTGGTAGGTTGCTGCTTTAGTTGGTCTTATCGGACCGGACTATCCTTAGGCCGATGGCGTAGTAGAAAGTTATGCCTAGCAGGATTGCTACGAGTATGCCGCTCACAAGGGTAATGTATGGTGCGGATATGGCAGATAAACTAAGACTGTAATTTTTAGGGGCAGTAAAAGCAAGATTCCAGGTCTGCCCGGCCAAATCGAGCCTTATAGTCTTTTTTAGGCTGCTAGAGCTGCTGCTGGTTGTGCCCGTGGAATAAATCGTCTCGCCGTTCGTTACGACTTGCACATTAATCTGGCCGGCGAAGGCCGATTGGGCTACGACAGAGGCTATTATGGGCTTGAGGTGCAGGCCCATGGCTACGTAGCCTTGCAGATCGTCACGCCGGTCAGCTACCGTTGACAATGAAGCAGCGGTGGCTTTATAGACAGGCAGAACGATTACTATACTTGGACCGGTCACTGTCGTGTCTCCAGTAAGCTTCAATGGCACGCTAGCCCGCGGTACATTGTCGTCACGGGCAATTCCCAAGACTCGGGAGCGGGCCGGGTCCGACATAAGATCATAACCGATGATGTTTTGCCGGTTGGTCTGGGCAGAGTAATAAGTAAGTATTGCAAGCTGCTCGTGCTGCGTTGTAGGGAAAACGGTGATAGTCGGGGTGCCCGGCTGTTGTTCACTCGTAAGCTGCTGCAGAAAATTTTGCAAATTAGTCCTAGAAACAACTGTGACATAGTCGATACTAGTTATCGCCGGGTAGCGTTGGCTTATGTTCTGGGCTTTTACAAACCCATCCCAGGAGGTACGGGTCACCGGCTCTCCAGACACGAAAAGCGCCCTGCCAGAGTAAAGAGTATTGGCATAAACCTCGAACTGGGCTGCTATACCGGCGGCGCTTTGGTCTGCCGCAAGGTTAAAGCGGTTAAGTTTGGTCTGTGAGCTCGAGTTGCTTAGGTTAGACCAGGTATAAAAGGTGCACGCAAGTACAATGATTACAAGCAAAAGGCCTGCTAGGCGCAGGAACATAGAGGGCATTTTTTTCCATTTCAGTAGCAACCGGTCCACAGTAATCCCTTGTTTACCGTATTATAGCAAAAAAGCATGAGGACTATAGCCAAAGGCTTATTGGCACGCGTCTGAGCGGCAGTGAGCAGTTTGTACCGCTGTAACACTTGCAATAGTTGAAATGTGTATTACCATAAGAGGTATCCATTAATAACGATAAGGATACTTTCATGCAGAAAATTCTTCAGAAACTAGGCCTTGCCGTGCCATCCATGGTACTGGCCTTTACAACGCTGGCAGCAGTGCCGGTAATGGCACAGGGTGGTGATGACACCAGCTCTGGTAGCTCAAGCAATACAGAAACAAGCCACAGCGGCTCGACAACAACGGTTGCAACAACAACCAGCACCGAAAGCGAAACAGAAACTCCAGACAGCACTTCGACAACCGAGTTGCGGCACAAAGGCGCCGACTTGGTCACCGAAATGCAAAAGGAGCACAAAGACACCAAGAGCGATACCGAAAAAACCAAGGTTTGTGAAGCCCACACCAAAGGGCTAGAAACCAAGTTTGCAAGCATTAGCAAAAACGCCCAGGCATTCCAGGACCGCATAGACTCTATTTTCCAAAAGGCTCAAGATTACA
>DASSKV010000004.1:0-3827 GCA_035690125.1 Saccharimonadales bacterium (SeqCode)
CGTAATGAAAGCAAGTACAACCCGCGCACCTTGTTTTACCAAGGCTGGGTGCGTCAAGTGATCGATAGCGAAAAAGAGTTAGATAACTTGCTTATGAGTATTGCCAACCGGCAACCACCTGCCGCCAAATACACAGCCCAAGACGACCAGAATAATAAAAACTTTATACCGCACGCTCAGCCATTATGGTGGCTGAGTTAGAGTAATTTTGCCTGAGCAACTAGATCTTCGTAGCGTTTTTTCGATAGGTTTAAGTAATCTTTTTCGAGGTCCACGCCAATAAACTTGCGACCAAATTTTGCGGCAGCCAAGCCAGTTGTTGAACTCCCAGTGAATGGGTCGAGCACAACATCACCTTCATTCGTAGAAGAAAGCAATATGCGTTCTAGTAAAGCTAAAGGTTTTTGGGTTGGGTGCTTGCCAAACTTTTTTTCGGAGGGCGGCGGAGTGGCTATATCCCAAACGCTGCGCATTTGCTTGTCCTCGCGCTTGTAACTATCAGTTTCGTGCCAGTTGCCCTTCTTCATATCCAAGTAGTTGTAGGTATGCTTACCTTTGGGGTCTTTGCGGGCCCAAATGAGGGTTTCGTGACTTGCAGTAAAGTAACGACCGCTCAAGTTTGGCGAAGCGTTGGGCTTAAACCAGGCTATATCGTTCAAAATTTTGAAGCCAAGCAGCTGAATGGCGTAGCCGCACTGATATATGGAGTGGTAGGTACCACTCACCCACAAGGTGCCGTTTGGTTTTAGAATACGGTGACATTCTTCAAGCCACTTAAGGTGAAACCCAAAATCTTCATCAAAGCCTTTGCTTACGTCCCACTTCCCTTTATCTACACTAACGCGCTTACCAGCATGTACAGTAAAGCCACCATTGGAAAGGTTATATGGTGGGTCGGCAAAAATCATGTCCACTGAGTTTTCCGGAATACTTGCCATAAACTCAATAGAATCAGCAAGGTATAGCTCGAAATCGTCCGCTTTAAAATGCGGCTTTTGCTTAACTACATCTAAAATCTTGCTGGGCATACCCTCTCCTCGCTATGTAGTATAGCTGTTGCAGATCTTGAATAAAATTGTAATTATTGCCGTTTTGCAACATGTTATCTTTTTGGAGCACGGTGGGAGTGAGAGGTGTAGAGGCCGAAGAGGATTAGCCAGAAGGTTTGGGGGTAGCTAACTAGGCGTTCCATGGTGCCGGCGCCTAGGCCTAGGTATATGTGAAGGCTAAAGAGCGCAAAGGCTACTATGCTGAACATGCCGGAGAGGAAGGTGTATAGGCGCAGGCCTGGGCGTACGGTTTTGAGTACTAAGGCTAGGACTACCAGGCTTATGTTGCCTATTAGCAGGCCGAATATGGCACCGAGTACGTGCATGGGCGGGATGGTGTTTTCGGGGAACAGGCCAACTAGTAGTGTGCCGATACCGGCGTAGCCCATAAGGCTAAAGCCCAGGAACGAGCCGGTGCTTTTGCGGAACTCCTGGTATATTAGCCCTGCCCCAAGCGCCATGGTTACGCCTAGCATTATAAAAGAGGCGTTCATAAGCACATGGTCCGGCGAGCACACATAGCGGCCACTGTAGGGGCCGCAGGCCGTATTGCCAAGGTCGCTAATGAGGTTATGGGCCCAGCTGTAGCCGGGCGCCTTCCAGGCAGCGGCGACAACGGCTTGTACCATGAAGTATTGGATGCCCAGCATCCAGACAACTGGTCCGACCAGCGGATACTTGTCTGTGAACACGGCTAACCGTTTTCTAACGTGCATATGGTTATTATACGCAGGTGTGTTCGTTTATTGCTGCTGGGGGTGCCAGCCTTTGGACTTTAGGTCTTCGTAAATATGTAGCGTAGCTTCGTCCGGTTCGGCATCGTGGTAATGCGCAAAGCCGTGGGTTATCAGCCGTTCTTTTACTTCTTCTACTTGCGGGTTGTTGAGCGGAAATGCGACCTGGCTGTCGAGGTCCATAACAAAATGGTCGTAGCGGCCTTCGCCGGTATCAAAGGTCCGGAAATAGGTGTTGTAGGGCGTGCATATGTAGGTGACTTCGCCGTAGGGAAAACTGAAGACAATGTCGAGCGATTCAGCGTCGGGTACCTGCCATTCGCGGCCGGGTATTTCGTGCATATGTCCATAGTACTACAGCCGTTTGCGAATATTCCAAGCAAATAATTGTCATTAGTTTTGCGAAACGGTAATGTGCTGAGTGCAGGCTACAGGGCCGATGGCAGTAGCCAGGTCTTTGTGGGCTTCGTACTTGCCTGTGCAGTTTTCTGATTTACCCTGCACTACAGTATCGAACGAATAGGTGTGGTTTTCTTCATTTAATACTAAGCGGTCTAGTGGGCTAAACTGGCTGCTGAGCGCGTGCTGCAACTGTTCGTTTTCCAGTTGCACAGTACGGGCATGCGAAGCATCGGTCTCACCGTTTTGGTAACCGGTGTGGTACATGGAGGCGCCAAGCGTTATGGCACCGATAGTATAGCCCGCCCAAAAGAACCCGAGTCCTGCTAGGTTCGAGTTGCCGTCGTCATTTTTTAGTTGGTTGAAGTTACGCATTGTATGGCACCTCCTATAGGGCCATAAGTTAGTCTCACGTTTCGCTCTTTTGAGCTCGTCAGTACGGATACACATCCGTAGAAGTGAGTAACAGGAGTAATTCTAGGGAGGTTAGGGGGCGCTATGGGAGCGGCCAATGGATTTGACCGCTCCCGCGCTTCCCTTACTCCTTCCAGTTGGCTACTTGGACTTGCCGATTGCCGGCAGGACCACAGCGCTGTTGCTGCCAGGCCAGCACGAAAATGCCACAGGCGGGACCATGCCCTTGTTAAGCATTTCGTTGACCAGGTCGTAGCAGCGGCTGACAAGAACGTTCGGGTCGTTACTAAGCGACTCGCTCAGCTTCTTGTTAGCCAGCGCCTGCTCCTCGGCGGTAATAACAGCCTGCGTGGCAATCCGGGTCTGGGCGACCTGGGCCTGCAGCGCGTCAACACGGCTTTGGGTGTTGCCGTCGAAGTGCACGACGCCGATGATGACGTTTAGAACGTCAATCTGGTCGCCAATGACACTGCGCATGTCGGCAGTCACCGCGCTGGACAGCTCCTGCGAACTTGGGGTGGTCGACTGACCATTGGCGTCAAGGCCAAGCGGGTCGTACGACTTGAACTCCGCGTTCATGGTGCTGTTGAGCTCGCGCGTCACAAGGCTGTCACGGATGTTGTCGAATCCGCGGTAGTCCTTGAACAGCTCGTCGGCCGTGCCTTCCTTGATGCGCCAACGAATGGACACATCGGCACAAGCGACTGCCTGGCGCACAATGCGCACTGACACGCAGGACGACTTCTCGCCCTTGTAGTGGCTGTCCGTCTGGATAGCTGCGTCAAGCTCGGTAACCTTGGCCCACGGCGCCACCATGTGGAAGCCATTGCTCAGGCTGCCAACCGGCTTGCCAAAGCTAGTGACGATGCCGACGTTCTTGGTGCTGACGACCGTAGCCGAAGCCACGAACGTGAACAGCATGCTAAGTGCCAGCACGCCAAGCGCAATCCACGCAAGCCAGTTGCGGACAGTACGGGCGTCGAAATCCGACGAGCTACGGTAGTTATCGTAGCCGCGGTGCTGCGCGTCGTGCCCTTCGCTAGCTTGGTCTTCGGCTGCTTGCCGGCGGGTGACATGGGCGTACCACAGCGTGGCCGCGCCAAGCAGCAGTGCGATCACCACCAGGATGATGGCGAACACGAATGTTGCGGGCATGTTACTGCCCTTCTATGCTGCAGCTGACTGGTACTTCCAGTAGCGCTTGCTACGGTTTTGGTTAGATAACCGCACT
>DASSKV010000005.1:0-7048 GCA_035690125.1 Saccharimonadales bacterium (SeqCode)
GAACGGCCCAAAAACACCCCAGAACCCGAATTTAGCGAAGATTAGCCAACAGCACGTCTGTTAGACTAGTCATATGGCTTTTGAGGACTATAAGACCAAGCAGTCGGTTGTTATTGTGTACACCGGCGACAGCAAGGGAAAGACAAGTGCGAGCCTAGGGCTCATGGTGCGCGCACTGGGCAACCGCTGGAAGGTAGCCTACTTGCAGTTTATAAAGTACTGGGGTGTGGGCGAGCATGTGTTTATACGTGACATACTGCCGCTGTACAAAGACCAGTTGTACTTTTACAAAGGCGGCAAGGGCTTTTATAAAGCCGGCGAACTGAGCGAAGAGTTTGTGAGTGAAGAGCAGCACAAAAAAGCTGCACTCGCCACCTATAATGCAGCAGTTAAAGCCGCCACTGGTGGCGAGTATGACCTGGTTATATGCGACGAAATCAATAATGCCGTGCACGACGGCCTGCTCACCGAAAAACAGCTGGAAGAACTGATGACCAAGCGCAACCCCCATACCAGTCTTTGCTTTACCGGCCGCAACTTTCCAAAACACCTATACAAGCATGTAGACATTGCGACCGACATGAAAAAAATAAAGCACCACTTCGATGACAAATTCCTAGCCAACAAAGGCATAGACTTTTAGGCAATATCCTGGTACAGTATCGCAACATGTCAGCCCGAATACGAGGAGCTATGCCCGGCGAACCGATACCGCAATTTCTAAGCGAGTATGAGCGGTTTTTGGTCTATTCCAACCCTGTTAGCCGCCATGCCGGGCACCTTGGCCGCGACCTCGAGCAATTCCACGAGTTAGCTGCCGAGCACCATATGGCCGTTGAAATAAAAGACACTTGGGCGGAGCATGATAGAAATGTCGAGGAAGTAGGAAAGGACGCGCGCCCCGGCGATATTATCGTAATCCGCGGTGGCGATGGCACCGCAGGCGACATATTGTCTGCTCTTCATGAGTTACAAAGGGGGCTTCCGGCGCTGCTCGTACCGCGCGGCAACGCTAACGACCTCGCCCACATGCTATACGCCAACAACTATTTTGATGAACCAAAACATATCCTAAGGCAAGAAAGCGTCGAAGATTTGTACCCCTGGGAGGTACACTTTCAAGCTGATGACGGAACAGAGTCCTTTCACCAGGCATGGACGTATTTTACACTGGGCTCTTCAGCGTTAACGGCATGCCTTTATAACCGGCCCCAGTACCGGCGTAGCCTATGGCATAAATTCCCGGGCGGTACCTGGCTACGTGAAAGGGCTACAGCTACTCATGCTTATCTTGCGAACGACAGGTTCGTTGTAGAAGAGAGCGGAGGGAAACCTATAAAGTTACAGGACCGGGTCATTTCATCGGGCAATCGAATGGCTAAAGATTTTAAGCTAAATGTGGACTTGTTTTCCGATGAAGCACGCTTGGTAGACGCCCGCAACAAGTGGGCTGGGCTGCTCGTCATACAGGGACTGCTGGCTGGTCGGGTTATGGGCACGACAACCAGCGAAAAACTGCAGTTTCGAGCTACTGGCCGGCCAACGCTACGGGCCCAGATTGGCGGTGAAGACTTTGCCTTTCAAGGTACTGTTGATATCTCAACCCGGCGCAGCGATCAGGCCGTACCCGTTTTTACGGCCACAGAAGACACGGTAGTCTCCGAACAAACTCGGAAGGCATAGCCAGTTTGCTACAATACGCTGTATGAGCAAACCCAAGCTGTACCTATTTGTTGGCTACCCTGGGGCGGGGAAAACTAGCGTGGCACACATAATCCATGAACTCACTGGGGCTACGCACCTGTGGGCCGATAAGATACGGCGTGAGCGCCTAGGGCCACCCAACTACACGCATGAGGAGAACATGGAGCTATACCAGCACCTCAACGAAATGACCGCCGAACTGCTGCGGGCTGGCAACAGCGTCATATTCGACACAAACTTCAAATACCGTAAAGACCGCGAGCATTTGCGGCAGATAGCCAGCGAGCACAATGCAGATACGGTGGTCGTATGGCTGGTAACGCCCAAGGACGAAGCCAGGCACCGCGCCACAGAACCGCACCACCAGGACGACAACCGCATACATGGCGAAATGTCAGCAGAAGACTTCGACAGGCTAAGCAGTGACACCGAGTGGCCCGAGCAAGGCGAACATGCCGTCCAAATAAACGGTATAGGTGTCACCCCAGAAGCAGTTAAGCAGTTGCTGGGACTCTAGCTTGGCTCGCCGCTACCGCAAAAAGCACTTGCTCGTGAGCGTCATTGTGGCCGTTCTTTCCTGGTTAGTGTACCTAGGCCAGCAGCACGGCTGGTTTACGCAGGCGGGGCAGGCAGTCGTCACTAACCAGCCAGGCTTGTACAGCGTTAGCCGGTTCGTAGATGGCGATACCATAGTCGTGGATATGAATGGCAAAGCCGAAACACTGCGTTTTATAGGCGTCGATACGCCCGAAACCCACAAACCGAACACACCTGTGCAGTGTTACGGCCCAGCTGCTGCCGCTTATACCAAGAACATCATTTCCGCAGCCGGGAGTAAGGTTCGGCTGGCCAGTGACCCCGAAAGCACCAACCGCGACCGCTACAACCGCTTGCTGCGTTACATATACTTACCAGACAGCCGGCTTGTAAACGAAGAACTAATAAAAAACGGCTACGGCTTTTACTACCCATACTTCCCGTTTACAAAGGCCAAGCAGTTCCAAGCCGACGAGAAGCAAGCCCAAGCAGCCTACAAAGGCCTGTGGGGACACTGCCACCCGACACCGAGCGACGGCGGCGGCTACAAAATGGACGAGACCCAGGCGCAGGCAAACACTTAGTCAACAAAGGTCGCAGGATTCACGCGCGGCACAGTAGAGGCAAACACTTTTTGCCAAGAGAAGCGGCCGGTTTCGGTGTCATAACCACGGTGCATTATTTTCAATGCCCAGTAGAACGCAAGCACAAGGAAAATAACCGTGTACATAGCCCGCTGGCTTTTGCGGCCGTGCAGCTTGTAGGTGCGCGGGTTGAGCAATGCGTACTGCCAAAAATCGCGGATGTTGGTGTCGAAGCGGCGCAGCGATACATCCGCTCTTAGCGATTTGTCGAACACGACATGGGCGCCAGCCTCTTCGGCATGGATGGCGAGGTCAAAGTCTTCATGCATGCCTCCCGCATTGCACAGGTGCGGCCGGGCTTTTCGCCAAGCGCTTTTGCGGATTGCCATGTTGGCGCCATACAGGAACACTTCGTCGCCCATCTTTTTAGCTATACGGCTGCGGAAAAACAGCTCAACTTTGCCAAACAGCTGGCGGTTCGGTAGGTCGTGGTAGGTTATGGCACCCGATACGGCATCTACACCCTTGTCACTAAATATCTGCTCGAGGCTCTCAACCCAGTCCGGCGCTAGCACCGTGTCGGCATCTATGCGGCCGATAATGTCACCACTGGCGGCATTGAACCCTGTAGTCCGGGCGTACACCACGCCCTGACGCTTTTCCTGCAAAACCGCTACAAAGGGGTACAGCCGGGCGACAGCCGCCGTGTTATCGGTCGAATTGTTATCAACCACAATAACCTCGAACGGCTCAACAGTTTGGGCGGCAATGGCATGCAGGCATGCACCCAGGCGCTCTTCCTCGTTGTATACTGGAATAACAATACTAACGCGCTTATTTTTATTCATTAGGCTTAAACCATTATATGCCAAAACAAACCCTAGTTTACCCGTCCAAACTGACAAAAGCCTTAAGAAGTTACTGGGGTAGCAGCCTCTGGCACCGGATACAGGTTGTGGTGGTTTTGACAGTCGTAGTTTTCATAACGTTCATGTACTCTCTTGCCCAGTGGTACATTCATAGCGAGCAAGGCAAGCCGCTTATCTACGGCGTGAGCTTTATACCAGATTATGCCCAAAGCCTGGGGGTAGACCCCCAGCAAACCATGGACGGGCTTATAGGCATCGGCGTACGGCACTTCCGCCTTGTTAGTTATTGGAGTGATGCCGAGGCCACGCAGGGCACATATGACTTCAGCCAGCTGGACTGGCAGTTTAAGAAAGCAGAAGCCGCTCATGCCAAGGTAAGCCTGGCTGTAGGCCTACGCCAGCCGCGCTGGCCGGAATGCCATATGCCAGATTGGGCCAGGGTCGAAAACGAAAGCCAGTGGCAGCCGCAGCTAGAAAAGTACATGGCAGCCGTCGTTAACCGCTATAAAGCGTCGCCGGCGTTAGATAGCTACCAGGTAGAAAACGAATTTTTCCTAACTGGTTTTGGTTTGTGCGAGCAAATACCGGGCGCTTTGGACCGTAACAGGTTAGTTTCTGAATACAACCTAGTTAAACGGCTCGACCCTAACCATACTGCCATCATCAACCGCAGCAACAACGCTCTGGGTTGGCCAGCCGGCAAGCCGCAGCCCGATGAGTATGGCGTATCGGTGTATAAGCGCGTGTGGTCACCGGTAGTAGGGCGCTACATGGAGTACCCTATACCCGCTTGGTACTACGGCTTTTTGGCTGGCTGGCAAAAGCTGTTTTTGCATCGCGATATGGTAATACACGAACTGCAGGCCGAAGCCTGGACGCCGCACGGCAAATCCATACAAGACACCAGCCTAGCCGAGCAAAACAAGTCGCTTGATGCCACTCGGCTAAAAGGCCGGTTTGAGTATGGCAAAGACACTGGCATGCGCGAAATGTACCTCTGGGGAGCAGAGTACTGGTACTACCGCCTGCAAGTCCTCCACGACCCATCACTCTGGAACGTTGCGCAGCAAGAGTTCCAGTAGCCCAAACATTGCTTTTTTATAGTTTTTATGCTAAAATTAGCGGGTTTCGTCGAGGTTTGCCTCCGAAACGCACTTTGACAGAGTAAAGCTATTGGGCTGGGCTAAGTACGCATGCCGTGCGCAGTTAGCTCGGTCCAATCCAACCGACCCGACACAGGGGGAGCCATGTACAGCAAGGCCGACCAACTCATTGAGAGGATCTGGGTGCAATGCACACCAGCCATCCGCCAAGCGTTGGAGAAATCGTCAGATGAGAAGGCCCACACGCAGCCAGCCTTGGCGGCAATCATCAACAAAGAGGTGAGCAAAGCCCCAGAGGAGGAACTGCACGAGATCATCATGAACGGCCAGGACCTTTTGCCCCTCAATGCAAACCTCAAGCCGTTCAAGGGCAGGCATGATGGTCCAGACTGGTTTCACGCACTCGCGCGCACGGCAGTACTAAGACGTCTTATCAGACGCGCCCGTGCTCACTTCGGCATCACAACCTGAGAACGAAAGGGAAATCATGTTACTTGGACTCACGGGAGCCAGTTCGATGCTTCTTGGCATTAGCTTGCTACTGCCTCTCATCGATGGCACACACATCAGTCCGGCCCGTTCACAGCTCGGCGTCATACTCACCCTCGGTGGTGTGCTCGCGCTGATATTGCTCGCCTGTGGTGTCGGACATGCGGCAACTCGTGCGCCGGCGCACAAAGCCAGAAGGCAATCGCCTAGGCGATAGATGTGGCGGGGAGGTCCCTGATTGTGGCATATGCCGCAACCATACCTCCCTCCGCCGCACGCTTTACTCTGTCATTAACCCAAGTTTTCAAAAAAGTTGAAGACTTAGGTTAAGACATTCTTCATCCGCGCACTAATTAAGAAGTTCTTATAGTGCAGGTGGATAATTCGGCGCGCGGTCTAAGTCGTCATAGCGGCTAAAGGTACGGCGGCTTTCATCGCGCGCAATCACTAGTAACTCAGGGTTGGTGCGCATAATGTTTCTGCGGTCAACCGTGCGGTCTATAGCTATAAACGCCGCCAACGCCGCGCCAACGCCATATGCGGCGCTACGAGCAAAACGGCCGCATTCTAGTGAGCCAGCGGCTTTGCGAAAACCACCAACGGCAATCCCGAGCAGCGCGCCATCTATAGTGGCATTTGGCAATACTACTTCAAAAAACTCTGGGTTATCAGCTATATGCATAGCGTAGCATTGTAACCGTTGTTAGCCGCGCATGTAAATAGCGTGCTGTCTCAATTGGCAACTGTAATACTTTAAGTCATACTAGTAGCGTTATGCCTAAGAAGAAGCAAGCGCACACCAAACAGATTACAAACCGCCGGGCTAGGCACGATTACCAGCTCGACGATTCTTTGGTGGTGGGTTTGCAGCTTAGCGGGGCAGAGACCAAGGCACTGCGAATGGGCCACGGCCAATTACGAGGGGCTTACGTGACCATAAAAGACGGCGAACTATACCTTATTAACGCGACCATTAGCCCCAGTAGCGGCATCCCCATAGCCGAAAGCGACCAAACCAGAGCGCGTAAATTGCTAGCCAAGCGGCGGGAAATAGGCGCGCTCATAGAAGCCAAGCAGCAGGGCAGGACCATTGTGCCACTCGAAATACTTACCGGCGGCCGTTACATAAAACTGCGCATAGCCGTCGGCAAAGGCAAAAAGCAATATGATAAGCGCCAAACCCTCAAGAAAAGGGACGAGGACCGGCGCATAAACGCCGCCCTGAAGCGCCGCTAAGCTAATATTTGCGGTTGAGCCAGACAACAACACCGGCGATTATCACCGCCATAACGGCTATAAACCATTCGCCGTTATCTGTCTTGGCTGCATTTACCGCTAACGCAAATGTACTTACCATAGCTTTATGATAGCACTGCTGTCTATTGGTGCTGGCGAACCGTAGCCGTGGGTTGGCCAGGAGGCTGGATGGCCGTAGCACGGAAACAGCTAACGGAGTAGGGGAAGTCCTGGGTCATCACGTAGTGGTACATGGTTACTACCCTGTTGTCGAGCGTTATCGTGCTGGTTATGCCATGACACTCATCCAGGTCTGCCGTAGTAAGGATGTTATTGGCCGACACCTGCGGACCGGTTATGGGGAAACCGTCGAGCGCAAAACCTATAACGGCGTGTACGCTTATGTCTTTTATGCAGCTGCTGAGCGTGTGGTAGTGGTAGGTGCCCGTTTTTTCGGGGTGGCCACTGCAGCTGTCCTGGATTTCCCAGGCCCCTGCATCGCGGCCGCCGGCATCAAAACCGCTAA
>DASSKV010000006.1:0-5391 GCA_035690125.1 Saccharimonadales bacterium (SeqCode)
ATAATATGCCGTACTTCAGTGCGGATAATTTCATAGTGTTACACTTATTATACTGATTATGAAGAATAACGCTTCTGTTGTTTACAACGTGTTCCTGATCATCGGCGATTTCCTAGCTCTCGTAGTAGCCTTTACGGTTGCTTACATCTTGCGCGTTACCCTTAGCCACGAAGCCCTCAGTACACCTATCCAGGCGCACACATACATTGGCATTGTAGCCAGCTTGCTACCGCTTTGGATAATCATCTTTGCCCTGCTTGGTTTATACAACGCCCGTATTCACGAACAGCGCTTTAGTGAGCTGGGGCGCCTGTTTGTTGGCTCGTTCATCGGCATTATGCTGGTTATAAGCTACAGCTATCTGGCTAACATCACCATATTCCCCGCCCGCCTGGTTACGCTGTACGGTTTCGGACTGGCTTTCTTGTGCGTATTCCTATTTCGCACCTTTGCTAGGGGTATACGGCGCCAGCTTTTTAGTTACGGTATCGGTATCAATAATGTGCTCCTGGTTGGTGACACGGCGCTGACGCATACGCTCATGGCCGCGCTCGCCAATACTGCCGCTACCGGTTACCGCATATTAGGTATAGTCGGCGGCGCAAAACACCCGCTCAAGCATCATGCAAGCTACCCTCAGTACAAAAGCTTTGCTGAGGCCACTGGCGCGCTCAAGCACCGCCAGCTCCACACCATAGTACAAACAGAGCTCTATGCCGATGCCGACCGTAACGATGAGGTCCTTACCTATGCCCAAGAGCACCACATAGCCTACCGTTTTGTACCAGGTAACAGCGAGCTTTTCGTGGGTAACATAGAGGTTGACTTGTTCCAGTCCGTTCCAGTCATAGCCGTGCACCAGACCGCGCTCGTTGGCTGGGGCCGTGTGGTCAAGCGATTGTTCGACATCTTTGCCGGCACTGTAGCGGTTATCATTGCTACCCCGTTCATGCTGCTTATAGCCATAGCCATGAAGCTGTTCGACAATGGCCCGGTACTATTCAAACAAGAACGGCTCAGCCGCTTTGACACTAAAGTACGTATATATAAGTTCCGTACCCACAAAGCAAAGTACAATGGCCTAACCCCCGAGGAAGCCTTTGCCAAAATGGGCCGGCCAGAACTGGCCGAAGAGTACCGCACTAACGGCGACTGGCTAGAAAATGACCCGCGTATAAGCAGTATTGGCCGCTTCCTCCGCCGTACCAGCCTCGATGAGCTGCCACAGCTACTCAACGTTGTGCGTGGCGATATAAGCCTTGTCGGCCCGCGCGCCCTCGTTGCCTTCGAGCTTGAGCGCTACGACCAAAAGAACCTTCTGCTAAGCGTAAAGTCCGGCCTAACTGGGTTGGCCCAAATATCCGGCAGGCGTGACATCAGCTTCGAAGAGCGCCGCAAGCTAGACCTGTACTACGTCCAAAACTGGAGTTTTTGGAACGACTTGGTCATATTGGTCAAAACCGTCTGGATAGTGCTTTTCCACCGCGGAGCGTTCTAGCGTAAGCAATTTACATTTAACATTTATCAATTCACAATTAATTAACAATGACCATTTACCAGACAAAGCTCGAGGAACTTGAGAAACGTACTGTAGACTTTAGTGTCAAATTGGTCAAACAATGTGGCCCTTATAGCAAAAACCAGTCACTTCGACCTCTTATTGATCAAGTCATCAGATCGGCAACAAGCATCGGTGCAAATTATGCAGAGGCAAACAATGCAAGTTCACGTACTGATTTTAAGAACAAGATTTTTATAGCAAAGAAAGAGGCAGCAGAAACAAAGTATTGGTTAGCTGTACTGGCTGAACTTTTACCCAGCGAAGACTTTGCACAGCTCAGACAAGAAGCTTTAGAATTAACATTGATATTTCAAAAGATTGTTTCAACTTTAAAAATGAGAAATGAGAAACAATTTGTTAAATGATAAAGGTGAATTGAAAAATAACGATGGCAAACTCAAGGTTGCCATCGTCTGTGACTGGCTTACGGGTACCGGCGGTGCCGAGCGTGTGGTACTGGAGCTGCACAAAATGTTCCCGGAGGCACCCATATACACCTCGCAGTACAACAAGAATAGTAAAGTCTGGTACGGCGGCGAATGGTTCCAGGACGCCGATGTGCGTACGCTCTGGCTGCAGCGTCTGCCAAAACGGCTTAAAAAATTCCTGCCTATTTTCCGGGCTTGGGCCTTTGCCCGGCTCGACCTTAGCGAATACGACCTGGTTATTTCATCCAGTGGCGCCGAAGCCAAAGCCGTCAAGACCGGGCCGCACACCCTCCACATTTGTTACTGCCACTCGCCTACCCACTACTACTGGAGCCGGTACGACGAGTACCTAGAGCGCCCAGGGTTTGGCAAGTTAGACTTCTTGGCCCGCCTAGGTTTGCGGGTCCTGGTCGGGCCACTCCGCCGCTGGGATAAACACGCCGGGCAAAACCCCGATGTTATGGTGGCCAACTCCACCCACACCCAGGCTATGATAAAAAAGTACTACAAGCGCGAATCCACCGTAATCTTCCCGCCGGTAGATGTTGACCGTTTCAAACCAGTCGGGCCCAGCGAACCGCGCCAAGGTTTCGTAACGGCAGGCCGCCAAACGCCATACAAGCGCATTGACCTGGCGGTGGCAGCCTGCACCGAGCTCAAGGTGCCGCTAGTCGTTATAGGCAATGGCCCGGACCACAAGTACCTCGAAAAGATTGCCGGGCGCAATGTAACGTTCCTAACGAGCGTTACAGACGAAGACATCGTGCGACACTTCCAGACCGCCCAGGCCTTTATATTCCCCACCAATGTCGAAGACTTTGGCGTTACCGCAGTGGAAGCCATGGCCGCCGGTACGCCGGTCATAGCCTATGGCAAGGGCGGCCCGCTGGACTACGTGGTGCCGGGCAAAACCGGGCAATTGTTTGATAAGCAAACCGTAAAATCGCTAGTCGAAACTCTCAAGGACTTCACTCCCTACCGTTACGACAATGCGGCTATTATTTCCGAAGCCCAGAAGTTTTCGGTAGCAGCCTTCCGCAAGAACTTAGAACAGTTCATAACCAAATCAGTCGCCGCCTTCGGCAACCTCCGCTAAAATTTTGCCCTAGGCAACTTCGTGGCCGGTAGCTTGGTTAATGCGGGTCGAAGAATCAGCCTTATTATCGCCACCGACTCCAAAAACCATTTCAATATTGTAGCGGTGGCAAATGTCTGCTTCCGGTATGGCCTGCTCACTGTCTCGGTCGCCGCCATTTGCAAATACCAGTTCGTCCCCCGGGTGCTGGCGCGCTATCATCTCCAAAGTTCTTATTTGGGTGGGGTCTTCGTCCACCGACAATACGACTTCGTTAACATCACGCAGTGCGCGCATCAGCCGCAAGCGGTTTTTTTCGTCCAGGATAATTTTGCCCTTTTTTAGCACCTGCTGCTTGTCATTGTTAACAATACAGATTAGCTTATCGCCCATAGCCCGGGCCTCTTCAATCATGTCCAGGTGCCCGCCATGAAGCGGATTAAAGTAGCCGCTAACTATTACAACTTTCATCACATCTATGATAGCAAAGGTCGCTGGCCAATCGGTTACAATAGTATAGATAATTGGAGGAGACATGTCTGACCTTGGTGCTATTTTCAAAGCCTACGATGTCCGCGGTAAAGTCGGAAGCGAGCTGACACCGCATGTAACAGAAAAAATCGGTAGGGCATTTGCTGATTGGTTACCGAATGGTGGCCCTGTAGCTGTTGGCCGCGACATGCGCCCCGACTCCGCAGAGCTTGCGGCAGCACTTATAAAAGGTTTGCAAGAACAAGGCCGCGACGTGTGGGACATAGGCGAAGTAACCAGCGATATGATTTACTTTGCCGTCGGCAATAACAGCTTGGCAGGCGGTGTCATGGTTACAGCTAGCCACAACCCGGGCGAGTACAACGGCATCAAGTTTTGCCGCGAAGAAGCCAAGCCGGTTGGCGAGGAAACTGGCCTGTACGAAGTCCGCGACCTAGCAAGCGCCGAAGCCTTCAAGGTATCCGATAAACCTGGTAGTGTTACCGAAAAAGACATTGTCGAGGCGTGGGTAGGCCACGTGCTTTCGTTCATAGACACTAACAAGCTAAAACCCCTGCATGTTGCGGTCGATGCTGGCAACGGCATGGCCGGCAAAATCTTTCCAGAGCTCGAGCCATACGTGCCGTTTGAGGTCGAAGAGCTGTACTTTGACCTAGACGGCACCTTCCCCAACCACATTGCCAACCCCCTGGAGCCAAAGAACTTAGTTGATGTACAAGCAGCCATTAAAAAGCACCGCTGCGATGCCGGCGTAGCCTTTGACGGCGACGGCGACCGGGCTGTGCTACTAGATGAAAATGGAGAGCCGCTTAGCGGCACAGTACTCACCGCCATTTTGGCAGAATACTTCCTAGAAAAGTATCCTGGCAACACCGTTTTGCACAATGCCATATGCGGCCGCGCCGCTGTGGAGGCGATACATAAGGCCGGTGGCAAACCGGTACGCACCCGCGTTGGGCACTCGTTCATTAAAGGGGACATGCGCACGCACGATGCCATTTTTGCTGGTGAGCACAGTGGGCACTACTACTTTAAAGACAACTACATGGCAGATAGCGGCCTCATCGCCGCAGTTATTGGCCTCTACATACTCGCTACCAGCGGTAAAAAACTGTCAGAGCTGGCAGCGCCGTACCGCAAAGCATACGTCCAGTTAACCGAGACAAACTTTGAAGTCGCTAATAAAGAGGCCGTGCTCCAGAAGTTAGAGGAAGCCTTTGCCGGCGAGGAGATGGACGAGCTAGATGGCCTTACAGTCAGTTTCCCAAACTACTGGTTCAATGTCCGGCCCAGCAATACCGAACCACTGCTACGCCTAAACGCCGAAGCCAAAAGCCAAGACGAACTAGACCGCCTAGTTTCCAAAGTAACCAACCTCATCACTACTTAATCTACGAATTAGTCTACAAGCCGCTATCTGTTGGAGTGCAGTTTGGGATGCCGGACGAGTACCGCAGCGCAGCGTACTAAAGGTACGTGAGCAGCGAAACGGAGTCAGGCGCCCGAAATGTGCCCTACAGATAGCGGCCTTTACGGTATAATAATACCGATGAAGATATTAGTTACCGGAGGTGCCGGATTTATTGGGTCCAACTTCGTGCACTATGTATACCGTGAACGCCCTGATTGGGATATAACGGTACTGGATGCGCTTACCTATGCCGGCAATAAAGCAAACCTGGGTGGCCTGGACGAAAACCGGGTGCGCTTAGTTGTCGGGAATATTTGCGATGCCGAGCTCGTAGACAAGCTTTTTGGCGAGGCAGATGCCGTGGTGCACTTTGCCGCCGAAAGCCACAACGACAATTCCCTGCACAACCCCCGCCCTTTCCTGG
>DASSKV010000007.1:0-5551 GCA_035690125.1 Saccharimonadales bacterium (SeqCode)
TGCCTTCTACGACTTCGGCGATACCGCGGGTAACCACGCCGCCCTTGCCGGTTGCGTAAGCTGTACGCAGCGAATCCTTGCCATACACGATGCCGCCGGTTGGGAAGTCCGGGCCTTTGACGTGCTCGAGCAAGTCATCTAGCGTGGAGTCGGGGTTATCTATCTGTTGGACGGTTGCGTCTATAAGCTCTGTAAGGTTATGCGGCGGTATGTTGGTGGCCATACCGACAGCGATGCCTAGTTGTCCGTTCAACAACAAGTTTGGCAATTTAGCAGGGAGAACACTCGGTTCCTGCATGCGACCATCGTAGTTGTCGCGGAAATCTACCGTCTCTTTGTCTATGTCGACCAGCAGCTCCTCTGCCAGGCGGTGCATCTTGGCCTCTGTGTAACGCATAGCCGCCGGGGGGTCACCGTCCATGCTACCAAAGTTACCTTGCCCGTTAACCAGCATGTAGCGCATAGCCCACGGCTGCGCCATGCGGACCATACTGTCATATATAGCTGCGTCGCCGTGCGGGTGGTAGTCACCCATCACAGCACCAACAACGTTTGCGCTCTTGCGGTGCTTAGCGCCGGAGCGCAGGCCGTCACGGTTCATTGTGTACAGGATGCGGCGGTGCACCGGCTTGAGGCCGTCACGAACATCTGGCAAGGCGCGGGCTACTATAACGCTCATGGAATAGCGCAAGTAGCTGTCTTCCATGACGTTTTCGACGGTGCGCTGCTCTACTGTGCGGGAGTGTCCGCTATCCATAACGTCGGCGTAGTCGTTAACTACTTCAACTACAGGTTCTGACGCTTCTTCCATAGGTTCGATTATTTCTTCGTCTGCCATCTTATATATCCAGGTCTTTCACGAATTTGGCGTGCGTTTGGATGAAGTTCTTGCGGAGTTCCACCTCGGTACCCATGAGCTTGTTAAAGATAGCATCGGCCTTTTCGGCGTCTTCTACCCGTACCTGTATGAGCACGCGCTTTTCGGGATTCATGGTAGTTTCAAACAGCTGTTCGGCGTCCATTTCGCCCAGGCCCTTGTAGCGCTTCTGCTCTACAAAGCCTGCCTGGCGGAACCGCTCCTCTTCGGGGTTAACCTTTTGGCCTTCCTTTTTGCGGCGGGCTATTTCTTCGTCGAGTACACGCTCCAGCTCACTTTCGTCATATATATAGGCACTGCTCTTGCGGCCCTGCTTGACCAGTTCAAAAAGCGGCGGCTTAGCCAGGTACAGGTGGCCGCCGTCTACGATTGCCTTCATATAGCGGAAGAAGAATGTCAGCAGCAAGGTGTTGATGTGGCTACCGTCGACATCGGCATCTGTCATTAATATGATGCGCCCGTAGCGCAACCCGTTGATGTCGAACGATTCTTCTATGCCAACTCCCAAGGCCTTAATAAGGTTAAGAATCTCGTTGTTGGCCAGCATTTTGTCGAGCCGAGCACGTTCAACGTTGAGAACTTTACCACGGAGTGGCAGTATGGCCTGGGTCTTACTGTCACGTCCGGACTTGGCAGAGCCGCCGGCACTATCACCTTCCACTAGGTATATCTCGGAGTTTTTGGGGTCTTTGCTACTACAATCTGCCAGTTTGCCGGGCATGCTGGCGCCTTCCAGGACGCCTTTGCGCAGGATGTTCTCGCGGGCAGCGCGGGCGGCCTTACGGGCGCGGGCAGCTAGCAGCGCCTTGCCGACAATCTTGCGGGCAACGGCGGGGTGCTCCTCCAGGTAATAGTTGAAGTACTCGTTCATGACTTGGGTAACGTAGCCCTGCACTTCCGGGTTGCCCAGCTTGTTCTTGGTCTGGCCCTCGAATTGCGGGTCTGGCAGCTTAACAAGGATGATGGCGGTGAGGCCTTCGCGGGTGTCTTCGCCGCTTAGGTTCTCTTCCTTTTCCTTTAGCAGGCCTTGTTTACGGGCATAATCGTTAATAACGCGGGTTAATGCCGCACGGAAGCCGGTTAGGTGTGTACCGCCGTCTGGGTTAAGCACGTTGTTGGCAAACGCTTTGATAGTTTCGGTGTAGGCGTCAGTGTACTGCAAGGATATTTCCACCTGGGTGTCTTGGACGGTCTTGTCGACGTAGAAGATGTCGTCGTCCACGACCTCCTTACCCATGTTGAGGTGCTTGACGTAGCTCTGTATACCACCCTCAAAGTAAAAGCTGTAGCGTTCGCCATTCTTTTCGTCGAGCAAACTAGTACGTATACCTTTGGTAAGGTAAGCCGCGTGGCGCAAGCGGTCCAGAATGGTGTCGTAGTTAAAAGTAATGTCCTGAAAAATGGTTTCATCCGGCCAAAAGATTATTTCAGTACCCTGCTTGTCGGTACTGCCGACAACCTTAAGCGGGGCCTTAGGCACGCCACGCTCGTATTCTTGGCCGTGTATTTTGCCTTCGCGGTGCACATTAACAATAAGCCGGGTACTCAGCGCGTTTACCACGCTCACGCCCACACCATGCAGGCCACCAGATACTTTGTAACCACCACTGCCAAACTTACCGCCGGCGTGGAGTACAGTTAGTACGGTTTCAACCGTGCTCTTCTTGGTCTTAGGGTGGATGTCAGTAGGTATACCACGGCCGTTGTCCCATACCTTTACGCCACCGTCGGCCAGCAGTGTTACGGCTACTTCGGTCGCGTGGCCAGCCAAGGCTTCGTCTATACCGTTATCGACAATTTCCCATACTAAATGGTGCAGGCCTTCCAGGCCGGTCCCACCAATGTACATGCCGGGGCGCTTACGTACCGGTTCCAAGCCTTCCAATACCGTGATTTGTTCAGAAGAATAGCCTGTTTGTTTAGCCACTATAAATACACCTTTACCCTTGTTATAAGCCTACGGTAAGACCCGCAGCCTTAGTTTTCTCCCACTGCCGTATATTATAGACGATTTTTGCCCCGTCAACAACTCTTACCATGCCGCTTATGCCGTAAGTAATATCACTATTGCCTGAACAATAGAGGTTATGGTTAAATACCCTTGAAAGTTTGTTAACAAAACAACTTAGTGTGAAACAAAAAAGAGTTCAAGATGTTCGAGAAGCTACTCGCTAACCTGCCCTATAACCCCAGCCTGGTACACCAGCTAGGCTTTTATGCTAAGCGCATGCGCCGCGAGGAATCTATCCGCCGCACCGGCCTTGTTTTCCTGGTACTAGCCTTTCTGGTCCAGTTTTTTGCGGTACTCAACCCGCCGCAACCAACGGTGGCAGACTCCGTAAACGACCTAATAAACAATGGCATTAGCTCGGCTTCCAACCCGGCCGCTTATGCCGCTACATTCTGCAAAGACAATACCCGCCACTATAAGGACATCCTGGTTTATTACGGTATAACTTGTGCCGAAGTTGCCAACGCCGGCACTGTAACCATAAAGTCGACCGACTACGACAACCAGCTGTACTCTATGGGCTGGAAGGACATCAAATCTACTTTTAATGGTAAAAAGACCTACCAACAGTCTGTGACAATACCTAACGCTGGCACACTGTACTGGCGCAAGCTATCCGTGTGGGATACCATACCATTCTCAACCTATAAAGCGCTTAAGATCCCGGCTACGGCCAAGCATGGCACTTTCTGGATACTGTACAACTGTGGCAACCTGGTACATATAAAAGTACCGAGCCCATACGTACCACCGGCTCCGGTAACCCCTCCACCACCTCCACCACCTCCCGTTTCTTTAGCCTGTTCTAACTTGGTCATGAACTACGAAGACAACCAGACAGTACAGTTTGGCTCAGCCGTAATTGTCCGTGGGCAAGCCGCTAGCGCCAACGTCCAAACTGGCCAAACCGCTGACATGCGTTATGACTATGTAGACACTGCTACGAACAAAGTCTTGTCCAGCCAAACTTCCCTTAAAGTGCCCTTTGTCGGCAGCACTGCAGATGACACCCAGACCCATACATTCACTGCCAGCAAATCCGGGACCTTTGCCATAAAGCTTATAGTCAGCTCCGGTAACATACAGTTGGCGGCCGGTAGCGGTGCTGGCAACTGCATAAAGCATTTCAGTGTTGCCCAACCATGCATATATAACAGCGCCCTTTCTGCCGATAGCCCCGAGTGTAAGCCATGCGACACAGCTGTTAGCAGCCAGGACACACTAGCCTGCCTGGTGCTGCACAAGTCTGCAAACGACACAACCGCTGGCTGGACCGTGGATAATGACGAAGTCAAGACCGCTAATCCTGGTGATAGCATAACCTATACGCTCACTACGAAAAACGACGGTAAGGCTGCCATAAAACAGTACACGGTCCAGGAAGATATGAGTGATGTCCTTGACTACACCGCAAAGGATGCGAATGGTAACTATGTCATTGACCTCCATGGGGGCACCATGGACAGCAATGGCCTGGTTAGCTGGCCGACCATAGACTATGCACCGGGCGCAACCGTTACCCACCAGATAACAATCCAGGTAGCAAACCCCATCCCTGCCACACCAGTGTCTGCTAGCGATGCCAGCCGTTTCGACCTACTGCTTACGAACACCTACAACAACACCATCAACATCAAGGTACCGGCACCCGTAACTAAGCAAATCGAGACAAGCGTAGCTGCCCTGCCCAACACCGGTCCTGGCAGCAGCCTGGTACTCATAGGCGCCATCGTAATTGTCGCTGGCTACTTCTTTGCCCGAGCCCGCCTGCTAGCCGACGAGAGCATGATAGCTGTACGCCAAACATCTAACCACGGAGGCATGTAATGAGCGAGGAACTCAACGTCAAATCACCCGAACAAGGTTTCGATAAGATAGAGGTCAAACAAACAGCCTCTGCCGAGACCGCCAATGTCTCGCCAGAGCAGCAAGCCGAACAACTAGAATCTGCACGTGCCGCTTTACAAGAGTTAGCACCACCGAAGGAACGCCTGGCCTTACCCATAGACGACAAGCCTCAGGATAACCAGCCGCTGTACATCGATAAAACAGTTAAGAAGATGCAGATGAAGCAAAGCATGAAGCAAGTCCGGCGCGAGCTGTCCCTGCCAGAGCGCGCCCTCAGCAAGCTAGTCCACCAACCAGTAGTCAAGGCCGTTAGCGACGTTAGTGCCAAGACCGTCAGCCGGCCTTCTGGCTTGCTCGGCGGCGGCTTTTTCGCCTTTGTAGGCAGCCTGGCTTACCTGTACTTCACGACACACATAGGCATGCCATACAACTACCTACTACTGCTACTCTTCTTTGCGGGCGGCTTTGCCCTAGGCTTAGCGCTAGAACTAGCCCTGCACTTCATGCGCCCGCACCAAAGTGAATAGTACTTCGTCGTTACGGTTTAAGGGTTAAGAGTTTACCTAGAGTTGGTGTTGTTTAGCTAGGCTGGTCTTTGGCGTGCAGGTTACCCTCATTGTCTATATAAATAGTGTCGCCCGGTGTTTGCGGTCCCGCCGTAGCGGGATGGGGTGGAGTTGCCTGCGTGGGAGGTTGGGGAGTTGGTGACGGCTTAGCACCCAGCGCGGTAGAAGTAGGTTCGGACTGTGGCTTCGCCGTGCTACCGTTGCCTAGTTGCTCACGTAACTCCTGGGCTATCCGCTCTACTTCGTTTT
>DASSKV010000008.1:0-3632 GCA_035690125.1 Saccharimonadales bacterium (SeqCode)
TGGACGTTAGTAGCCTAAAGCTGGTTATGCAGGGCAAGTACGGGGTAATGTTCGAAAAAAAGGAAGTGCACCGTGCCTTCGACGACATCCAGGCGAGCATTGCCGAACTGCAATATTACCTGGAGTGGCTGCAACGGGGAGAGTAGAACTATGCAGGAAGTAGTTCGTGGGGTGGCGGCTGATGGGGACATACAGAGCTGGCTGCAGTTTGACCGAGCCGAAGCAGATACTTTAGCCATTGCCGCTAACAGGATAAGAAAGCAGCGGCTTGAAGGGCCTATAGGCGATGTAATAATCGATGCGTGTTGCACCGGCATTGTCAGGGAAGTGCCCTACAAGGCAAATAATGAGTCGGTAGCTACACTAGGCTGTTTTGCACTAATGCTTGATATGTATGCAGCCAACCCAAATGGCCGTATATTCAGGCTCTTCTTAGGCAGGCTATCTGAGCGCAATGCACAAAGGGCCCGAAGCTTGGCCAATGCAATATATAAAAAAGCAGGCACCCTTATGGAATATTTGCCAGAAGCAACCATCGCAGATTTACAGCAAAGGAAATCGATTTGAACCACAAAGAAGTTGAAGAATACATACTGAGCATGCCTAATACGGTGCTGGACTATCCTTTCGGCAAAGACGTTGCGGTGTACAAGGTGGGGGACAAGATGTTTGCGCTCATAGCGGAGGGCAAAGACCCGGTGCGTTTGAGTCTCAAATGCGACCCCCTGTTAGCTATAACCCTTCGCGAGAAATACGAAAGCGTACTACCCGGCTACCACTTAAACAAAAAACATTGGAATACCATCGTGCTTACTGGACAACTAAGTTGGGAAGAGGTGCAGGACCTTATACGCCACAGCTACAACCTCGTAGCCGGAGTTTAACTGTTGAGCTGCTTTATCAGCAAGCCAGTAGCATCGTAATCATCATTAAGGAGGGCTCTGCCCTTGGGGCCTTGGGTTAGCGCAAAGGCTTGTTTAAGAGCTTGTTGGTAGCTTGTTAGTTTATCCTGCATGGCTTGTTTGAAAGTCGAGTCATAACTACTGGTCGTAAGGGCGGCCGATAGCTGGTTATCTAGCGTTTTACTGATTTTTAGGTTTAGCTGTTTGGGGCTGGTTTTGTGGCCGTTGTTCTTTAGGTATTGCACTAGGTCCTTTTGTTCGCTCTGCAGGCTTAGCTGGGCAGTATAGGCAAAGTTCTTTAGGTTGCCAGATGTAGCATTTTGTGTGCCGCTCTGGGCAAGGTGTATGAGCTCTTGCTGGTCTTGGGCAACAGTGACGAGGCTCGGTATTGATTTATTACTACCAGCAAGAATGTTCTTAAGCCCTACAAAAAGTATAAGCAAGACAAACAATATCGCGACAGCCAGAACTATCCGTGAAGTTTGCGAACTCCCGCCAAAATTAAATAGGGGTGCCCGCGGTGGTTTAGGCGGCTCCATAATAAAGCCATAATCCGGGTTCGGCTGACCGCCGCCCATGTTTGGCCCAGGCAAAGGCTGCTGCGGAGAAGGGGAATAGTTCTGTTGTGGTTGCACGCCTTTAATTTAACCATAAGAGGTGTTAGCTACCCAAACATCTCCCTCTTGCCATGGCTGTTAATAGTGGAGTATGCTCAAGACAACAGTTGAGGCAAGAGAAATATGTCATCTACAGAAAGACTAACTCGCCAAGCATTTTTACCTGAATCTTTGGAGGCGCAAACAGTTCAAGGTATGTCTGTGGGTGATACGATGGCCACTAGCTGTCAGGCAATGAAAGTAGACTCGACTAGACGATTGTGGCTGCATCCAAACTTTTCCGTCTATGATAATCCAAAGGAAGGCAGTGCGCTAATTATTAGCAAAACAGAAACAGGTTATGAGGTTGACACTAAACTTGTCGTCAATCCAGAGTGGGAGCCAGAAGATAGCTTCGAACGTTACGAAGTGCCAGATGAGTCATGGATACCCGTAACACGCCTCATATTCTAGATTATTCTTACGCTTGCTAGTTATTTCTTGATAACAGATACTTAAGGTTGTATGGACGCTGTTGAAGAGGTAAAAGCCCGGCTTAGTATAGAGGATATTATAAGTGAGTACGTACAGCTCAAGCGAGCCGGGCGGAACTGGAAGGGCCTGAGTCCTTTTAGTAGTGAGAAGACACCAAGCTTTGTCGTTAGTCCCGAAAAGCAGATATGGCATGACTTTTCCTCTGGTAAAGGCGGCAATATGTTCAGCTTTGTTATGGAGGTGGAGGGGCTGGACTTTAAGGGAGCCCTGGAGTTACTGGCGCGCAAGGCCGGCATAGACATAGAGCAGTTTCGTACCAAGGGTAGCGCCCGTGGGCCGAACAAAGAACGGATATATGAGGTGTTGGAGGCAGCGACGCGCTTTTACCAGGTGCAATTTTCTAAGAACAAAGTTGCGCTGGAATATGTGCTGGGCAAGCGCAAGTTTAGCAAAGAGACGGCACTGGAATGGCGGTTAGGGTACTCGCCCAATAACGGGGCAGCCCTGGTAGAGTACTTAAAGAAGCAAAAGTTTACCGACGCAGAAATAAAACAGGCCGGGCTTGCAAGCCGCTATGGCAGCGATATGTTCCGCGGCAGGCTTATGATACCGCTACAGGATGCGCAAGGTAGGGTTATTGGCTTCACAGCCAGACTATTAGATGACGACCCTAACCAACCTAAGTACATAAATACGCCCCAGACAGTATTGTATGACAAAAGCCGGCATATATATGGGCTGCACTTGGCTAAAGAATCTATCCGCAAAAGCCAGTTCGTCGTCATAACCGAAGGCAACCTGGATGTTATAGCTAGCCACCAAGTGGGGGTACGGCAAGTGGTGGCGACGGCAGGTACGGCGCTCACCGAACCGCACCTCAAGGCACTTAGCAGGTTTACTGGTGATATACGCCTAAGTTTCGATGCCGACAAGGCAGGCATTAACGCTACCGAGCGGGCAATCCCTATTGCTAGCCGGGTAAAGGTCAGCTTAAGCATAGTTACCATACCAAGCGGTAAAGACCCTGACGAACTGATTAAACAAAACCCTCGGGCATGGCAAGAAGTTATACAAAAGCACCAGTACGCCCTGGACTGGCTGATGGAGCGCTACCAAAAGTTGCTCAATGTGGAGTCTGCAGAGGGCAAAAGACAGTATAGTGATGTGCTGCTCCCCATAGTGCGCAGCCTGAATGACCCCGTAGAACAAGACCATTACATGGTGGCAATAGCCCATACTATCGGTGTCAGCAAAGACGCCTTGAGTAAAAAACTTAGCCAAACTAAGGGTGCGGCAGAACCAGTCCGCCAACGGCGTACTAGTGTGGAGCCGCAACAGCTGGACAAGGAAGCGGTGGAGTACGTTAAAGCTCAAGACCACTACTTGGCGCTCATGCTCCTACAGCCGTCATTACGCAATTACCTGGGTTTGGTGGAGACAAGCATGTTTACTGGCGACGAAAGGACCCGCCTTTTTGAGTTTTTACGGCAGCAACCTGACTTTGGCGGTGAGCCCGAAAAGGCGAAAGACCTGAAAAACATCGGGGATTATGTTAAAATAGAAACATTACTCTACGAGGAACTCTACCAGGGCCTCGAGCTTACCGAACTTCAGTACGAAGCAGCTCGATTGCAGGCAC
>DASSKV010000009.1:0-5247 GCA_035690125.1 Saccharimonadales bacterium (SeqCode)
GGATTGCTGGCTAAATATGCCCGCAAAGGTACCGCTCGTGTACTTGCGCAGGCGCTGTGCCAGCTGCGGTCCGGTGCCGCCCATGTGGAGCAAAACGTCGTATAGGTCATTGATAGTAGGCGGTATGCCAGTGTGCGTAAGAGGGTCGTTAGTGATGCCGGCTTTAGCGTAGGTTTCTATAAGCGCGGCATCTAGGTCGGCTTCCTCGCTCGGGGCGAGGGCCGGCATAAGCGCGGCGTTACCGCCGAGCATTTGCGCTTGGGCACCACCCATCATAAGCCGCAGCAGGCCATGGAGTGTGATGAGGTTAGAACGCAGAGCGTTATCGGCCTCTTCGGTATCGACGACTTTTGGCAGGTCAAAGGGGTTTATGCGGGTGTTGCTGTTAAGGCTAAGGCGCACGTAGGCGCCGCCGACAGCGTCGCACATGCGCTGATATTCGTTCTCTGGGTCGATGATGAATATTTCCGTACCGAGCATCATAGAGCGGAGGGCCTCCAACTTAACTGTGAAGCTCTTTCCGGCACCAGACTTTGCAAAGACAACTGAGTTGCCGTTTTCTAAGCTGAAGCGGTCAAAGATAACCAGGCCGGAGTTGTGCATGTTTATGCCGTACAGTATGCCGTTGTCTTGGCTGAGGTCGGCACTAGTGAACGGAAAGCTGGTACTGAGTGCACCGGTGCTCATGTTGCGCCGGATTTGTAGCTGGTCGGTAAACTGCGGGATGGTACTGTTAAGGCCTTGTTCTTGCTGGGAGGTCGCAGGCTTAGAGTATATAAGCTGTTGGCCCAGCATGGATTCTACCTTGTGGCTCACGAACTCCAACTCTTCCATGGACGATGCATATATGGTGAAGTAAAAGCCGAAGCGGAAGAAGCGCTCTTCGCCCACCTGCAGTTTGTCGCGCATTTCCTCGGCGTCTTGAATGGCCGCTTGCTTGCCCGGGTCGCGTACCCTGCCTTTTTCGGAGTCTATCTGCAGCCCGGCTTCGAGTTGGGTAACCTTTTTGCGCAAGTTTTCGAGTACCACCTGGCTTTCTACTGGGTAGACATACAGCGCCATGTCCATAACTTCGTCCAGGTTGACCATACTAGAGAGCCAGCCAGTGTACACCTGCCGGGGATAGCCGTACACGTAATATGTCCGGGCGTAGCGGGTGCCCACCTGGAAATGGGTGCTGCTAAACTCTATGGAGCTTGGGGCAATAAAGTCGCGTAGGGCCGTCACGCCCTTTTGGAAGGCGACCTGTACCTCCTGCTCCTCGCGGGCACGCTGGGCCTGGGCGATAGCCACTGGGTCTAATGCTGGCTGTTTCTTTTTGCCAAAAGCCATTACAAAATTCCTCCGGAATTTTTGGTAGTTGGTAGTTGGTAGTTGGTAGTTGGGGGCTGCTGCAAAACATTGCTCGTGGCCCTATCTACCATTCCCCATTCCCCATTCCCCATTACTGTAGCTCCCTCTGGAGGTGCGCTTGCGGCGCGACGCCTTGGCCTTTGGTTACTACATCTGCATTGAGGTCATCGAAGTTTTTGAGCTGTTGCCGTGTAGCGGTGTCAGGGTTGTAGGTGTCATAATAGAGCTCTATAAGCTCCTGGGTGTCGAGCGGCAGGCCCTGGATGCCCGACTGCAATAAACCGGCTAATACTGCCTGTACGCGGTTGCGGAGTTCGGTCTTAGCATTCTCCAGCTCAGATTCATTAATAGTGACATGTTGCTCTTTCTTGCTAAACATTTCACCAAGTCCGCTTAGGAACGTCTTGCTTTGCGTGAGGGCCTTTTGGACGTCTACGGCTGGGAAATACGGTATAACGACGTAGAACTTCTTGTCCATAATGTTCGTTTGCTGGCTTAGCTGGTCGATGTAAGTTATATAATCTTCCATCAGCAGTGCCAGTAGCATATTGTCGTGCTCGGTGCGGATTTTATCGAGCTTTTCTATGTAGGGTTGCAGGTCGACGCGCTGGGAACGCAGAAAGATTTGGATTGGGAAATACAGCGAGTTCAAAAAGCCCTGGTAACTGTACTCTACCGCCTCCTGCTCTTGAAGGCTCATGAGGTCGAAGTTAATGCTTTTGACCATAACAACGGAGCGGTAAGAGCCATCGTTCATGATGACGATACCATCACGGATTTCGGCTATCTGGAGGGTGTTCTGGGTACTGTTCGGATTGGTACGAGGTGGCGGAACGAATGGCGCGCTGCCGTTAGCGGCAGAAGTGCCTATAACATTCGCTGCCGTTGCAACAGCTGCGCTGTTCTGCGGTAAAGCAACGTTGGGGGCAAAGGTTGGCTGGTTCGCAGCCTGGGCGGGCGGGTATAAGCCGTCAACACTTTGACTTGGTTGGCCTGGTTGGTTAGGTATTTGTTGCGGATTCACGTGTTATTCCACCCTTGCAAGAAAAGGCATCGCTGCCACATTTGTCATCATCATATATTTTACCCTAAAAAAGCATGACCGGTAAGTAGGAAATGAAAGCCGCTACCGGAGCGAAATTGTGACTTCGCCATCTTGGTCTGACTCTTTAGCCTTTTTGGCTTGCCGTGCGATAGTGTCGATATTAAAGTCGTCGTTGGTTGCCAACTGCTGTATGACGGGGTCAGGCTGCTTTGCAGTTGCAGTACTTGGCTCTTGTGCGGCCGGGGGCGCTGACCCTAAGGGTTGTATGGTGCGCAAGTGGGAGTTCATAACTGACTTTTGCGAGTCACTTGCCTCTTTTGCTTTAGCGACAATGGCTTCCTCTTCGGGCGTAACTTCTGCAGTAGCTTGTACTTGGGATGGCGCCTCTATGCCGGGCTGTACCACTTGGGCATCCTGGAAGAGTGCTTGGTCTGCTGGGATGTTGGGTTTTTGAGTGGGCTGGTTCATGAACCAATAGTTTGGCTGGGGCGTTGCCTGCCCTTGCGGTGGTGTGGGTACGCTAGGCGCATTCATCTGGTTTATAAGCTGCTGCCTATGCGACTTAGCGGACTCCACCATCATTTGGTCAAACTGTAAGGCAACGGGGTTGCTGTGCTCGTCCAGCATGTCATCACTCGCTTGTACGTCAAATTCTGGTACTGCTTGCGGAATGCTGCTGGGGTCTATGAGCCGGTCAGAAACCACGGTGGCGAGTGCAGACGGCTGGCCATACAGGTTAACATTTACATTCTTAACTGCCCAGCCTCGGCTATCTATGGTATTCGCAAGTGCTGACAAACGGCTTTTGACTTCGTTTTGGGTAAGCCCATTGGTATACACCTTCTCTGCCCGCTTAGGGACGGTTATGGTTACTAGCTCCTTAACTCCGCTCTGGTCCCATATACGCCGCCGTGGCTTAAATAGGAACCGTATTTTGGCGAGTGCCCATACTTCGGTGGGCTGGTCCTTGCCAAAAGGAAAGGCAAAGAAGCCGGTAAACAATGCCACGGGCAAAAACATAACAGTTAGCGGCCAAAAGTGCTTAGCAATGCCAATGAAAGACATGTAAAAACAGAACGCAGCCACTAGGCCGTATATAAACTGCCTAAGCGTAAGTGGCCCAAGTATATGGTCCTCTGCCTCGATATCCTGAATAAGTTTGTATGTCGCCATATGTATAGTTTACCTAAATGAGTAGTTTAATTTGTTGGTCCACCTGGTGGGGGCTGGTCTGGTTCAGGTCCGGGACCAGGAAGTCTCTGTGGATTCCCTGCCATATCCTGTCGGGTATAATCTTGGAACTGTTGGACAAGGTCAGGTCTGGTGTAGGTGTCATCCGGGCCTTTTTCATAAATGATGTCCAGTGCCCTAGCCTTTACATCGGCTGAAGCTTGAGAGTATGGGCCAGCCCATGAAAACAGCTGGTCTCTTTGTGCCCGTTGGAATTGTTCGCCTTTTGAGCCATCCAGCCGGCGTAGAATCTCTGGTTTTACGGCTTCAACGGCGCCACCCTTGGCTGCAGCCAGATCTTGTGCGCTAAAGGTGTCGAGTACATTACTCATGCGGCCATCCAGCATGCCATTTCTAAATACTCCATCCTTATCAACGGTTACTCCATAGCCAGCCTTGATATCAGGCCTTGAACGCTGGCCTAATAGCTGGGCTTGAGAAATAACGGATTGGGCAAACCCAGCGCCACCGCTAGCCCTAAGGTCGTTACCTACTCCAGCAAGGTCGTTCCCATCAGCAAAACCATGGGCGGACAACCCCATGATGCCTGCTGCTTGTATGCTTGCTTTAGTCATCTCAGGGTCTTGATAAAGCGTGGCCAACCTACCCAGACTACCTTCAATAGCAGTGCCCCCAATTGCATCGGTACCCCCAAGTCCCTTCATGGCTGTGGCAACCTTTTGTAGATCACCTAGGGACGTCGGAGGCTTAGTGATGCCAACAGCGTTAAAAGCAGCTTTTTGTTCTTCACTCCACTGTCCTGTAAGAGCGCGATAGGCCCTATCGTTATAACCCAGCTTATTTATTTCTTCAAATAGTTTGCCCGATTGTTCTACTTTTGCATGATCAATTGAGGCCGCCACTCCATAGCCTCTTTTCTTAAGCCCAGGAGTATTACGGAATTTATAGGCTGTGTTAGCTACTGGAGACGTCCCCCAGCTAGCCAGTTTATTGGCTTGCTTGCCAATCCTGCTATTGTTGTCCCATAGCGATTGGCTCTGAGCTCGTTTAAAGCGATCTGCGGCGGTAGCGGAGCGGTATTTACGAAGCCTGTCGAAGGCACCTCGGTGTCTATCGTTCACAAAGCCGCCTATGCTGGATAGGGCGCCGCCGGCAAATTTAAAAGTAAGGGGCAGGAGGAAGTAAGGAACAAAGTAAGCGACGAACGCTAAGACATCGTCGATAGCGCTAAGAGGAAATTGAGCAGATTTGGCGTTAGTGGCCGCTACCGTAGCAAAGGCCTGCCCTACTGCGATGAATGCCATAATAAACGGAAACATTAGCAGTGCTTTTGCAAAAAAGTCCCACCATAGGTCATACATTTTTTTAGTGTTTGGCAGAATGTAGGCCACTATTGCCAACGGCGCTATAAGTATCAAGAAGATTATAAGAACCTGTCGGATTATAAGCACCAGTACGGCAACTAAAACCGCCAAGAGGGCCGTTGCAATAAAGCTGAGCATTCCCCAGCCCAAAAACACTGCCCCAAGACCCACCATAATAATACCAAGTAGGCCACCGGTGTTCCCTAGCTCTATGCTTTGTTGTAAACCAGAGAATGGCTGGAATATTAAGTTCCTAATGCTCAACCCCACATCGTTAGTAAGGGTTACAAAGAA
>DASSKV010000010.1:0-6460 GCA_035690125.1 Saccharimonadales bacterium (SeqCode)
TGCTGGGCGTTAGGCCCTAACGAGTATACGTATTTGAAGTCTGGGGCAAATGCCGGCGCATAGCCAGGCAACGACGAAACGAGCTCCTGACGGTTCGTGTTGTCGTAGTCCAGTATTACCAGCTTTCCTTGGCTTACATACACTAAACGGTCGCCGTCCATCCATGCCAGGTGTGCCTGTGGCGCATCCAAAGGCGTGCTAAGCGCATATGCGTATGCTTTGTTGTTCTCTATGTCGTAGACCGCGACGTTTGCAGCGTTTTCCGCCATGATGAACTGGGTGTTTGCCGAGAACGAGCCGAAGTTAGGCTGCGCGATGCGTAGTACGCGCAGTGCTATGGCTGGGCGCTTCGAGTTAGAGTCCAGTTGGTTTATAGGGTCTTTATAAATGTATACCCTGTTATCAGACGACGAGCCCGTCAGCACGTATAAATCCCCGCTGTACTGGGTAAGGTCTGCGATGTAGGAGCTGCCTGTTGCCAGTTCGCGTAGCGCGTATGTCTTGTCACCTACACGCATTTTTACAAGGACCTTACCCGCTGGTGCGTCGGCGTCTGTCACGTACAGTACGGTGTTGTCGCTGTATGATTTGTATGCCAAGACATGCTCGAGGTAAGGTGCGGGAGCTGGCGTACGCAGTGAGGCTGTAAGCAACGTGTGGTCAGCGGCATTGTACAGGTAATATTGGTCGTATTTTTTGTTATTAAGGCTGACGGCCGTGGGTGTGGCCGAGAGCACGGTAGCTAGGTTGACCGACTGGTCCGGGCTCTGCCTGTCCAGCACTACGAACTCCACCTTGTCTGCGGTATTGTGCTGCAACAGAACATGAGTATTGTCATTAGACCACTCCACGGCCTGCCAGCTTTGGTCCCCGCTGGACTTTGAGATTAAGCTTGCCGGGACTGTTAAGGTTGTCGGCGAAACTTTAGAAGGGTCCTTCAGGTCATATAGGTCAAAGACAGCCGCCACTGGATCGGGCTGCACCAAGAGCCACCTATGGTCAGGGCTCTGGGTACTAAGCAGTGGTGCTGCATCGTATGCCTTAACCTTCGTTGAGGACAGGGTAGTCGGAATAAGCAACGGGTAGTCAAAATGCTGTAAGTCGCCACCCAGCACCGTTATGGTACGCTGCCAGTCGCGGTAGCCGCTACGCTTGAGTTGCAGGGTGTACTGGCCAGCTTGGAGAGTCAGGCGAGTGTTGGTCTTGGCTTTGTTGAGCTGTCCATTAGTATATATTTGCGCCGGGTGCGGCTGGCTAGAAACGAACACGAAGCCATTTTGGATAATCTGGCCGTCTTTGCCCCGTGCATAGCCATACGCTACCTGCAGTAGTATGACGGTAGCAATCAAAATACCCACCCCTATAAGCACGTAGCCAACCATCAGCATTATGTTATGGCGGAACTGTTTTTTGGGATCGAGATAGTCCATAGTCAGTACGTATTGTAGTCGTTCGCATGCCTTTATAAAAGAATGTTTTAGGCGCTAGTATTGCGGTTACGTTCAAGAGGTATTAAGATGTATATGTCTTATCGCTTACGGTAGCAGAGGCAGCAGGGTCTAAAACGAATGAAAACCAATACTACTATAGAGATTAACGGCAAGCGCTACGATGCCGTCAGTGGCTTGCCGCTTAATACCGGTAAAAGCGCCAAATCTATAGATGGTGTTGTACGCTCTGCAGCCGCTACCGCTACCGCACCTGCAGCACCCGCCCCTAAATCAGCAGCCATGGTGGTTAGGGCCAAAGCCCACGGCACCGCCGGACATAGGAAAGCGCACGTCCCGAGCCCGTCACACACCCTTATGCGCCAAGTGGTCAAAAAACCGTCAAAGAGCCAGCTAGCCAAGATAAAAGTCCAGCCGCGCACTGATATCCTTATAAAAGATCCTTCCATAGTAGTAGAGCCCAAGCTATCGGTTGCCAGCCCTGACCCTAAGCGCACCGCCCGCGCCAACCATGTTGTCCGCAGCAAGCTCATAAGCCGTTTCGGCGAAGTCCATATGCACCGGCCCATTATTTCGAGCTCCGTCCTGGATATTACCTCTTCGGGTACGGCCATCCTAGACGTCGCACCGCCGTCTGACCCGCCGGCCCGACCAGCCATACCACCGAGCCAACAGCGCAGTATGGACATATTCCAAAAGGCCCTGGCCCACGCAACCAGCCACGAGCAAAAACCTAGCCGCGCCAAGCACGCCACCATGCGGGCTAAGGGCCGACGCCATGGCAACAGGATTGCCAGCGTCAGCAGTGCCGCATTGGCTGTACTTATCATAGGCGGCTTCTTGGCGTACCAGAACGTGGCGAATGTGACCGTCCGACTTGCCAGCACCCGGGCAGGTTTTGCAGCCTCGCTGCCAGCCTACAAGCCGTCCGGCTTTAGTGTAGGTAAGTTTGCATACCACACTGGCAACGTGACCATCAACTTCCACAGCAACAGCGACCAGCGCGCCTTTGCCCTGGTAGAGCAGCCTTCGGAATGGAACAGTGAAACACTCCTAAACGAGTTCGTAGCTACCAAAAGCAGCGACTACCAGACAGTCCAAACAGCTGGCCGCACGGTATACATCTATGGCCAAAACAACGCGACCTGGGTCGCCAGCGGTGTCTGGTACCAGGTAAACACCCAAGGTTCACTCAGCACCAGCCAACTCGTCAACCTCGCCAGCTCTATGTAGCAATCTACCTCTGTTTATGGCATACTGGATGCCATGTCTACAGTTCGAACTCGCTTTGCACCCAGCCCAACCGGCTACTTGCATGTTGGCGGCATCCGTACCGCACTGTTTGCCTGGCTATTGGCTCACCAGACTCAGGGTGGTAAGTTTATTTTGCGGCTTGAGGACACTGACAAGGCAAGGGAAGTGGCTGGCAGCGACCAGCACATAATTGATTCGCTCCATGCGCTAGGGCTGCAGTACGACGAAGGCCCGGACATCGGCGGACCATTCGCCCCCTACCGCCAGAGCGAACGGCTCGATAGTTACAGGCAGTGGGCGCAAAAACTTATAGATGCCGGAAAGGCATACGCCGACCCGTACACACCCGAAGAAGTTCAAGCCTTCCGAAACCAAGCCCAAAAGGAAAAGAGGCCTTTCCTATACCGTAACCACCGTCCAGAGAACCCACCAGACTGGGATGGAACAAGGCCGCTACGTTTCAAGTCCAACCCCAAGCCTTACACCTGGCATGACGAAGTCATGGGCGACCTAAGCACCGGCCCCGAAGTCATTGATGACTTCATACTTATAAAAAGCGATGGCTACCCAACGTACAACTTCGCCCACATTATTGACGACGCCGAAATGGAAGTAACGCACATCATCCGCGGGCAGGAGTTTTTGGCCAGCATCCCGAACTACCTCAACCTATACGACGCCCTCGGCCTTACGCCCCCAATTATGGCGACCATGCCGCACGTGCTTGGGCCGGATGGGAACAAAAAGCTTAGCAAGCGCGATGGTGCTAAAGATGTGCTAGATTACATTCGTGAAGGCTACCTGCCAGAGGCACTCGTTAACTTTATAGCGTCCTTGGGTTGGAACGACGGCACAGAACAGGAAATCTTCACGGTAAATGAACTAGTACACAAGTTCAGCCTGGACCATGTCCAGCGTAGCGGTGCCCGCTTCGACGAACAGCGCTTGCTTTGGATGAATGGCACCCACATCCGCAACCTTCCATTAGATGAACTCTATAAACTGGCAGAGAAGTTTTGGCCGCCCGAAGCGACTGACTATGACCAAACCTACCGGTTGTTCGTGCTCGGGCTCGTCCAAGAACGCCTAAAATACTTGGCAGAACTACCAGAACTTACACTGTTTTTCTTTAAAGACCTCCCAGTAAATCCGCAGCTTATAGAAGGGCACAAGCAACTCAAAAAGCTAGAAAAATCTGAACTGAAGAGCCTGCTCGAACAAGCCCGGGCAACCCTGGCTGACAGCAGCTTTACCCCAGAAGACCTTATAGAACGGCTCAACCAACTTCTAGAACAAACCGACCAAAAACCGGCTGTGCTGTTCAGCCTTATCCGCATAGCTACCACCCAGGCTCCAGCCAGCCCGGGGCTGGCAGAGACACTCGCCATACTAGGCAAAGACCGCAGCCTGAAGCGCATCGACGTACAACTAGCTACTCTCTCGTAATTCGCTCTTTTGAGCTCGTCAGTACAAGCGCGCACTTGTAGTTACGAGAGGGGTGGGGCTGGCAGGAGCTAGTAATCGCGTTTGCGATCAACTCCGGCCAGCCGCCTCCACCTCTAATTCGCACCCTACGGTACGAATCTTCTTCCGTTCTCCTTTCAAAGATTGATTAGCGACAGTGCCCCGAGCGTTCCTGCAGACTCGCCGAAGGCGGAAATCCGAAACTTCGGACTACCGAATTCGGCGTTCTCCGGCAAAGCGAATAGCTGCTCCAGCTTATCCATCAGCCAGGACTGTTTGCAAGCCACGCCGCCGCTGAAGGTAATAAGCCCGACCGGGTGCACACGCAAGATGTTCTTGAGCCCTTCGAACATGTGCATGTAGATTGTCATCCAGTCGACATCATCGAACTCATCGTGCGTCCTCTTGCCAATGATGCGGAGCATGTTATCGCCGCCGCAGTAGGCCTCGAGGTGACCCGGTTGCCCGCAGCCGCACATTGGTTCCGGCGCCACCAAACCCTTGATGTAGATGTGTCCCGGCTCACCAGGTATAGGCACGAAATCACCTTCTGGTGTTTTGTAAATGGCAGCACCGCCTACGCCAGTGCCCCAAATCATCGCCAACAGGTTCTCACCCCTGACGTCTTCCTCATTGGCGGCACCGAACTGTGCTTCGGCTAGTGCCGCTGCTTCGGCGTCGTTACCAAGCACGACAACACACCGGAATTCCTGGCGCAGAAGGCTCGCGACCGGCAGGCCGACCCAGTGGCCGATATTGCCAGCCATTACGAGTGCTGTGCGGTTGCGGTTGACCTTGCCGGCAGCAGCCAGACCGATGCCATCAATAGCTCCGTATTGCTCTTGCAATTCACGGCAAGCAATGATGACATTGCGCATGTCTTCTTGCGCATTGCCCGGCCGCACTGCTGTGTGCTTGGTCATTTCGAATTCCTTGACTGCCAGTGTTTCGGTACCGTCAGTGCCGGCATAAGCCGCGACGCGGCCGTTAGTGCCCCCGATATCTGCTGCAATGAACATTGCATCCACCTCTTTCTAGGAGATATAACCGAAAGGTTCGCTTAAAGGCAGATGCCTAAAAGTAGTTTATTATTTTAGCATAATTACTAATGTTTTGCAATGTTTCTATATGATTGGCGAAAAGCATAAGCACTGGTAAAATTATGGGTATGATTGACGACTTTATACGGCCGGAGCGGCCGAAGAAGCCGGCGCATCCTCACAAACAAACATCGCCAGCCACACCAAACCCGTTACCAGCCAGCGACGAGCCTGCATTCAGGACGCCCGAGGAGGTAGCCGCCAACGAACCAGATGTTGCGCCCGCCGCGCCGCGTAGTTTTGAGCCGCCCATAGAGGCGCAGGCCAAGCAAAAACGCCGTTTTGTGCCGGAATGGCATTGGCCGCCGACTAAAAAGCAGCTTATTATTGGCGCTGTTGTCATCTTGGTACTAGGGAGCGGTGCATCAGCCTGGCTCCTTACTCGGCCGTCTCCGGTAAAAGTAGTCGCTACCCCAAAAAAAGTCATACCTAAGCCGAAGCCAGTAGTGCCCACTACGGTAGCGTCAACGCTATCTGGCCTCCCGGTTGACCCCAGCGTAAACCAGCGGCCTGTCACCGGCGTAATGATAGAAAACAGCCTTGATGCCCGGCCGCAATCCGGCCTGTCCCAGGCTAGCGTTGTGTTCGAAGCCATAGCCGAGGGTGGCATAACCCGTTTTTTGGCGTTATACCAGGACACCCAGCCCACCAATGTCGGACCGATACGCTCATCACGACCGTATTATCTCCGCTGGGCACTAGGGTTTGATGCCGGCTATGCCCATGTCGGTGGCAGCCCCGAAGCCTTGCAAGATATAAAAGATTGGGGCGTACGCGACCTAGACCAGTTCTACAATGGCGGGTCATACCACCGTGTGTCTAACCGGGTCGCTCCGCATAACGTGTACACAGGTATCCCGACACTCGTCCAGCTCGAAGCCACCAAGGGATATGCCAGCAGTAGCTTTACGGGTTTTGCCCGCAAAAAGGAAGCCCCTAGTAAACAGCCAGCCGTTACATCTATAGACCTGTCCGTATCGAGTGCGCTCTACAGCGCCCACTACGACTATAATGCGTCTACTAATAGCTACAAACGAAGTGAGGGCGGCAGCCCGCACATAGACGCCGAAACCAGCGCCCAGATAGCACCCAAGGTAGTTATAGCCCTTGTTATGCCGTACTCGCTCGAATCCGACGGCTACCACTCTAGCTACCAAAATATCGGCAGCGGGGCGGCCTATATTTTCCAAGACG
>DASSKV010000011.1:0-8315 GCA_035690125.1 Saccharimonadales bacterium (SeqCode)
CCCGTAAGCTCAATGACTTCTTTACTCCCGGCCATAAATATAACAGTGGTTAATTATAACAATTCTTCTATCTGTTTGTAAAGTGTTTTAATAAAATTTAACTTATGCGCCCGCTAACGGGTGCTTTCCTTAAGCCTTATAATAGCACACGCCCTAGCTTTTTGTTCGCTTTTTGCGGCCAAAACGTGGCACAAACCTTAGCACGCCCGCACCGCCAGCCGCGTCTACCGGTGCTTCAGGTTCATAAAAGAAGTCCGGCTGTGAATACTGGTCGTAGGTAACCATGAGTGCGCGCGATTCTACAGCCCGTAGCGTTTGGAGCGCCACAGATACCAAGATGAGCACACTGGTACCACCTATGGTTATGTTTTGGCTGACATACACCTGCGCAATAATAGGCAGTATGGCTAGTAAGCCGAGCGCAAAGGCCCCGAAAAGCGTCAATCGGTTCACTATCCGGCTAAGGTGTTGTTCGGTCTGGGCACCGCTACGAACGCCTTCTATAAAGCCGCCTTGTTTATGAAGGTTCTCGGATATTTCTTTGGCATTGAAGGTAATGCTGGTGTAAAAGAATGTAAATACAAATACCAGCAGGAAGTAAGTAGTTGGGTATATGTAGGCCATCCAACCTTCCCGAGCAAACGTGCTGGCCGAAGGCGTCTGGAACCAGGTGACTAAGTTTTGGCCTATGTGCTGCAGGTGGGCACTGTGTGCGCCGCTCATCAGTTGTCCGGCAAAACTCGGCACGCTCAAGAAAGCCACCGCGAAGATAATAGGCACAACCCCGGCAGTAATGAGCTTAACAGGCAGAATGGTTGTAACACCGCCGTACGCACGGTTGCCTTGGACCCGTTTGGCATAGTTAACGGTCAGGTTACGTGAAGCTTCGTTAAGCTTCACTACTATCCAGGTGACTATAAGTACTACAACTAATATCGCCAGGCTATATAGCAAAGCTTTCTTGTTTATAGGCAAATTGATGCCTAGGATATGCCAGTGTTCGCCTTTCTTGACGACTGAGCCGACTATGCTGGCAATGTTGGCCGGTAAACGGCTAACTATGCCAACAGTAATAATAAGCGAAATGCCATTGCCGACACCTTGCTCGGTGACCAGCTCTCCAAGCCACATAAGAAGCATGGAACCACCAGTAAGGGCTCCTACCATTAGAACCCACTGCAACAAGCTTGCATGGGCGGTGATGTCACCAACGCCGCCAATACTTTGGGCCGACTGGCGTATGAGGTATATGGAGCCGATGGATTGGATAATAGCCAGGGGGAAAGTGAGGATACGCGTATACTGGTTTATCTTCTTCTGGCCAAACTCACCCTCTTTATGTAAGGCTTCGAGCTGCGGTATAGCCTTCGTAAGCAGCTGCATAATAATGCTGGCGTTAATGTACGGACCCAGGCCGGCAATCATTATGGAGAAGTTGGCCAAAGCCCCGCCAGAAAGGACATTTATGAAGTTAAGGAGTTGCGGGGTGTTGGATGAGTTAAACAGGTTTTCTAGCACCTGGTGCAATGTCTTAGCGTCACCGAGTGGCACCGGTATGTGGGCGATTATGCGGAAAACAAGTATGATGCCCACGACAGCAAGCAAGCGCTTGCGCATATCTTTGTGCCCCAGGCTTTTCCAGATGATTTTCCAGTTCACTTTTCTTTGTACCCTCAAATGCTTGGCTTCAGTATGACATATACTGCCGTACGTGCCTAGCTAACGTTGTTAATAAATCTGTCGTTTATGACAGATAGGCCTTACTCTTTAGCAGCGGTTTTCTTGCTGCTTGTAACTGGCCGGCCCAGTTGCTCGGCCTTTTCGAACGAACCACCAGCAGACTCAATGGCCGCAATAGCCGATTCGGAAGCGGCTGCCAACTTCACCGTTAGTTTCTTAGTAACGTCGCCTTTACTAATAAGCTTAACGCGCGCGTAAGGGCTGCTAATGAGTCCGGCTTCGGCAAGCGCAGTCGTGTCGACGGTTTTACTGCCAAACCGGTCTAGCTGGCCGGTGTAAACGTTTTCGGCCTTTGGCTGATGGCTACGGAAGCCTGGAAGCTTAGGCAAGCGCTGCATGAGTGGGTTCTGTCCACCTTCGAAACCAGGACGGGCACTGTAGCCGGTACGGGCTTTTTGACCCTTGGTACCACGGCCGGCAGTCTTGCCTTGGCCGGCGGCTATACCGCGGCCAACACGCTTGGCGCTTTTAGACTTCTTAACTTTGAGGTCGTTGTACTTCATAGACTATTCCTTGCCTTTCGCTGTCTTTTTAGCGGCAGCTACTGCTTTAGGCTTTGCGCTTGTTTTGCGTGTACCAGCGGTAACCCACTTGTTGGCAGGGACTAAACTCTGCAGGGCGGCAATGGTGGCGTAAGCTGTGTTCGTCTTATTGGTTGAGCCAAGGGATTTGCTGAGGGCGTTACTGACACCTGCGACTTCCAATACAGTACGGACCACGCCGCCGGCGATAAGGCCAGTACCAGCGCTTGCCGGCTTAATAAGTATGTTGGCGCCACCAACTTTAGCGGTAACCTCATGCGGCAACGTACCCTTGTACAATGGCACAGTTACAAAGTGCTTTTTTGCAACCTCGGTAGCCTTAGTGACAGCTGCTGTGACATCTGCACCTTTAGCAGTGCCGATACCCACGCGGTTCTTACGGTCGCCGACGACTACTAGCGCTCGGAAGCGGAAGCGGCGGCCACCCTTTACTACTCGGGCAACACGGTCAATGTGCAGTGTGCGCTCATCGAACTGCTTTTCTTCGGGAACGAAGTCCGGCCGGCGGGCACGGCGTTCGCTCACTTGTGCTGGTGCATCTGCCATACTAGAACTCCAATCCTGCTTTACGGGCAGCCTCTGCCAGTGCCTTGACTCGGCCGTGGTAGAGCTTACCATTTCTATCGAATACAACCTTTTTGACCTTAGCGGTCTTGGCCTGGGCAGCGATAGTTTCGCCTACCTTGGCGGCCTTTTCGGTCAAAGTACCGCTTGCCTTCTGGCCGACAGTACTGGCGGCTGCTATGGTCTTGTGCGCAGTGTCATCAACGAGCTGCGCGCTAACATGCAGGTTGCTGACAGTGACCGTCAGGCGTGGACGCTCGGCAGTGCCGGTAATGACGCTACGGATTCGGTTTTTGCGCTGGGCGCGGTTGTGTAGTTTGTGGTTAAGATTATTCATGGTTATTTGTCCTTACCGCTCTTACCAGACTTGCGGATAATGCGCTCGCCTTCGTATTTTATGCCTTTGCCCTTGTAAGGTTCTGGCTTCTTAAGGGCGCGAATTTCGGCAGCAACTTGGCCAACCTGCTGCTTGTCTATTCCGCTTATAGTAATGGTGTTCTGTTCAACAGCGGCAGTAATACCTTGTGGTAGCTTAAAGATAACGTCGTGGCTAAAGCCCAAGTTAAGCTTTAAGTCGGCACCTTGCATAGCGACACGGTAACCTACACCATTTATTTCTAGCTTTCGGCTAAAGCCCTGGCTTACACCAGTAACCATATTATTAACCAGGCTACGCATCAGGCCATGCTTGGCACGGGCCGCTGCTTCGTCATTGGCACGGGTAACCACAATTTGGTTTTCCTCTTGTTTGACCGTAATATCCGGCATCGTGAATTGCTTTAGTGTTCCCTTACTGCCTGCTACGGTTATTTCAGTAGGGTCGACAGTGATTGTCACGCCGCTGGGGAGGTCTATCGGCTGTTTTCCTATTCGACTCATATTCTTATCCTTATTACTTTCTAGTAAACCTTACAAATTAATTCGCCGCCCACGCGTTCTTGCTTCGCACGGTCTCCAGTCATCATGCCCTTGCTGGTGCTAACGATAACTATGCCGCGGCCGCGCTTAACAACCGGTATTTCCTTAACGTTCACATAGTGGCGGCGGCCAGGAGTGCTCAGGCGTACGATTTCAGTTATGCGTGCGTTACTGTCTTCATCGTTGATAATTACGGTTAACATCTTGGCGATGCCTTCGCCGTTGACCTTGACGTCGCTAATGAAGTTGCTGTCTTTAAGCAAACGGGCAACCGACTCCTTAACGTTGGAGTGCGGTAGGCTGACTTCACTCTTTCGTACCGCTATGGCGTTACGGATTCGGGAGAGCATGTCTGCGATAGGGTCTGTACTTGTCTTACTCATATGCTTACCAACTACTTTTCGTTACGCCAGGGACTTCTCCCTTGCTTGCATGTTCACGAAAACTAATACGGCTAAGGCCAAACTGGCGCATGTAGCCGCGCGGCCTGCCAGTTTCGATGCAGCGGTTTGTCCAGCGTGTGCGGCTAGAGTTACGCGGTAAACGTGCTAAACCTTCCTGGTCGCCCAGTGCTTTTAGTTCGGCGCGTTTGGCAGCGTACTGCTCTATCATGCGCTTGCGCTTTTCATCCCTTACTACAATTGATTTCTTCGCCATATTACTTGTTCTCCTTCTCGAACGGCATGCCAAATTTTTCTAGCAAGGCTTTGGCGTGGGCCTTTTGTTCGCAGTTAATCACAAACACAACCTGCAGCCCATGTGAGGTAGTCGTTTCATCGAATGTGAGCTCGGGGAACACCGACTGGTCAGTAAGCCCTAGGCTGTAGTTACCATGAGGATCAAATGCCTTGTTGCTGACACCATGGAAGTCGCGCAAGCGTGGAAGCACAACGGATATTAAGCGGTCTGCAAACTCGTAGGCACGGTCGCCACGCAAGGTAACCTTTAGACCTATCTTTGTACCTTCACGCAGCTTAAAACCGGCAATGGATTTCTTGGCAATAGTTTCAACAGGTTGTTGACCGGTAATCTTACGAAGTGTGTTTGTAGCGACCTCAAACATTTTCTTGTCGCCTTGGGCTTTACCAAGGCCAACGTTCAGAACAACTTTTTCAAGCTTTGGTACCTGGTGCGGGTTTTTGAGGCCGAGCTCCTTCTGGAGTTCCTTAGCCCACATAACATTATAGTTAGCACGGAGACGAGCGGTGGTAACCGGTGATTTTACCTTACTTGCAGTAGCGTTAGCCATTACTTAATCTCCTTTCCGGTACTCTTGAACACGCGTGTCTTACTGCCATCTGCCGCAAGCTTAATGCCGATGCGGGTTGGCTTCTTCGATGTTGGCTCAACAATCCCAACCTTGCCGACATGTATTGGCTTAGTCATTTCGATAATGCCACCTTGCGGGTGCTCCCGGTTAGGTTTCTGATGCTTCTTGATGACATTTATGCCTTCTACAGTAACTTTGTTCTCGCTTGGGTGTGTAGCTAAGATCTTCCCTGTCTTGCCCTTGTACTTGCCAGAGCGTACAGAAACGAGGTCGCCCTTTTTTAACCGGATTTTGTAAAGCTTGTTCATTAGAGTACCTCCGGAGCCAAGGAAATAATCTTGGCGTAGCCTTGGTCACGCAGTTCGCGCGGTACAGGGCCAAATATGCGGGTTGCACGCGGCTGTTTGTCATCGCCGATGATTACAGCAGCATTATCGTCAAAACGGATGGTAGAACCGTCCTTGCGGCGGATTTGGTCACGTGTACGCACAACAACAGCTTTCACCACGGACTTCTTTTTGACCTGCCCAGTTGAATTAGCCTGCTTGACGGTAGCAACTATGATGTCACCGACACGGGCATAGCGCCGGCGGGTACCACCAAGCACACGGATGCATAGGATTTCCTTGGCGCCGCTGTTGTCACACACCGTTAGTCGGGATTCTTGCTGGATCATTCGTTAGCCTCCTCGGTTTCATCCTCGGCCTTGTGGTCGCGGGCTTCCTTGGTCGCTTCTTCGGTTTCGTCCTTTGTGAGCACTAGCGTATCCTCGCGCAGCACTGGCTTTTCGATAATACGGTCAAGGGTATAGCGCTTGCGGGCACTTAGGGGCTTGGTCTCCACTATGGCGACCTTGTCGCCAACTTGGGCTTCGTTCTTTTCATCGTGCGCCATGAACTTGCGGCTCACCGTGTACTGCTTGCGGTACAGCGGGTGGGTCTTGCGGGTGCTGACAGTCACGACAATTGTTTTGTCGGCCTTGTCGCTCAATACGGTACCGATAATTGTTCGTGGCATTACACTGTCTCCTTAGTAAGTTGTTCGCTTAGGACGGTTAGCATACGGGCGAGGTCTTTGCGCTTAGCACGTATAAGCCGTACATTTTGTACTTCGCCCATGTGCAGTCGGCGGCGCAGTTCGGTAATCTCTTCGCGCAACTTGGTGGTTTCAGTAGCGAGGTCGCTGGTAGAGAGTTTGCGGATTTCAGCAACTTTCATGTTACGCCTCCTCCCGTACCAAAAACTTGGTCTTAACAGGCAGCTTGTGGGCAGCCAGGCGCATAGCTTCTCGGGCAATAGGTTCGGTTACGCCCTGCATTTCAAACAGGATAGTGCCGGGGCGGACCTTAGCAACAAAGAACTCAGGGCTACCCTTACCGCTACCCATCTTTACATCTTGCGGTTTGCGGGTTACCGGTGTGTGCGGGAATATACGTATCCAGATCTTACCGCCACGTTTAATATAGCGGGTCATAGCCTGGCGGGCGCTTTCTATCTGACGGCTGGTAATACGGTCGTGGCCCTGGGCCTGCAAGGCAAAGTCGCCGTAAGCAATGTAGTTACCGCTGGTGGCAACACCACGGATCTTACCCTTGCGTACCTTGCGGTATTTAGTTCGGTTAGGGATTAACATGGCCTCAAGCCTCCCCCTTGTAAATCCATACTTTTACTCCGATAATACCGGCAGCGGTGCGGGCATCTACTTGGGCGTAATCTATGTCTGCGCGAATGGTGTGTAATGGCACGCTGCCAGCCACTTCTTTTTCGCGGCGGCTCATTTCGGCGCCGTTAAGGCGACCAGCCACTTCAACGCGGACACCCTTGGCTCCGGCACGCATAGTAGCGGCAGCAGCGCTCTTAACGGCGCGGCGGAAGCTCATTCGGCGCTCCAACTGGTGGGCAATATTCTCAGCCACAAGTTTGGCGTACAAGTCGGCCTTTTTGACTTCCTCAATGTTAACGCGAACTGGTATCCGGTAGATCTTTTCGATGGCTTCCTTAAGTTCAGCGGCACCTGTACCGCCACGGCCAATAACCACACCGGCTTTGGCAGTCGTAACGGTCACGGTAACAAGGTTAGGGGTGCGGTTGATTTCCACACGGTTGATAGCAGCACGCGAGCCGAGCTTCTTGCTTATAAGGCGGCGTACTTCCAGGTCGTCCTTTAGAAACTTTGCGTAGTCACGCTTGTCTACAAACCATTTGCTGCGCCAGTCCTTATTTACCTGAAGGCGCATGCTGATTGGGTTAACTTTTTGTCCCATTACTTTGCCTCCTCGGCTTTAGGAGCTGCTTTTGCAGCCGGTTTCTTAGCTTCGCGCTTGTCACCATCTACAACCACACGTATATGGCTGGTTTTGCGCTGGAACGGGTGGGCACGGCCATGGCTAATAGGGCGGAAGCGCTTCAGGCGTGGCCCAGGGGTTACACTTATCTCAACAATCTGCAGTGTACCTGGCTTAAGGCCGTGGTTATGGTCGGCATTAGCTTTAGCGCTCTCTATGGCCTTACGGACAGCAACAGCGCTGCGGCGCGGGGTGTGGCTTAGAATAACCAAGGCGTCTTCGACGCTGCGGCCACGTACCAGACTAGCTACCACGCTTACTTTGCGTGGGCTCATGCGAACTCCTTTGGCTACTGCTTGTACTGGCATAACTACTCCTACTTGCCTTTCGCTAACTTACCGCCATGGGAGCGGAACTTACGGGTCGGTGCAAACTCACCCAGCTTGTGGCCAACCATGTTTTCGGTAACGAATACAGGGACATGGACTTTGCCGTTATGCACGGCTATCGTGCGGCCAACGAACTCTGGTGCAATGGTGCTAGCCCTCGCCCAAGTCTTGATGATAGTACGGTCCTCATTGCCAAGTGCATTCACCTTCTTGGCAAGTTTGAAATCTATAAACGGACCTTTCTTCAATGAACGACTCATTGCTTATTTCCTCTTGGCCGCGTGGCGGCTTCTTACGATCATGTTACTAGTGCTCTTACGGCGGCGGGTCTTGTAACCCAGGGTCTTCTGACCCCAAGGCGTACGAGGTGCCTTTGCCATACGGTGTCGACCACCGTCACCACCACCGTGCGGGTGGTCTACGGCGTTCATCACGACACCACGGACACTTGGGCGCTTACCCATGTGGCGGGAGCGGCCGGCTTTACCGATCTTGATGTTCTGGTGCTGCTCGTTGCCGATGACACCAACAGTCGCGCTGCAGTCCAGGTGTACGCGGCGAACTTCACCAGAAGGCAGACGCACCTGTGCGTAGTCGCCTTCTTTGGC
>DASSKV010000012.1:0-7445 GCA_035690125.1 Saccharimonadales bacterium (SeqCode)
CTCTTTTGTAAGGGTATCCATAACCAGATGGCTGAGCATACCTATCATAAATGCCCACCATACGTAGCCGTTATTGACGTGCGGCATAAGCGGGTGTAAGAACCCGAGAAGAGCGCGCGCCAGGAAGCCGAACAGGGCAACACCCAGCAGCGAATGGGTTAGGAACCGGTGGCCGCCCAGGCCTTTGTCAACCAGGCGGCCCATAAGGCGGCCTATTGGCAGGTTGCGCCAAAACGGTGCGGTGGGCTGGTCGATGTCCGGTGTAATCCCGCCTATTTGGTTTGCCAGCAAGGCAAGTAACAATGTAGAGAGCGACAGCTGGGGCAGCGGATGGGCGGCAACCACTATAGCGAGCGCCGTTATGGCAGCAAGGTCGTGGGTACGTGCAGTCACGGTGGATTACTTATTTTGGTTTTCGAGCAGTTTCTTTAGGTCCTCGATGATTTCGAGTTGCCGGCGGTTTATTTGCATAAGTTGCTCTATCTCTTTTTCGGCTTCTACATTGGTTTCGTAGTCATGCTTGGCCATGGCGGCGCTGATGGCGTCGGCCCGCTTGGCGGCGATGAGCAGTATGGCGCCCTGTATAGCAGCCAGCATACTCAAGAAGAGGTTAAGCAGAATGAAAGGGTACTTGTCCCAGTGCGTTGTCGGCCCGTGCGTGTTCAGCCATGCCCACACTATAAGGAAGGCTAAAAATATAAAGACAAATGGCCAGCTGCCCATGCCGTTGCGCATGGCATCTGCGGCCTTTTCGCCAGGGGTCAGGCTGGCTTTATGTTCTTTGTGCCAGTTGGTAGGTGTTCTCATGGTTGCAAGTATAGCATAAGCATTATGCCCGGCGTTTTTCGTAGGCTTGCGTAAGGGCAGTACGTTCGACAGAAACTATGTTTTCCACATCGTCCAAAAGCCCATATAGTAATTCTTGTTCTGCGGGTGTAGGCGTGCCAGCTATTCCGGCAAATACTGCGCCATCTTTATCCAAATTAAATAACGGCGTCATGGGAATATTATGGAATGATTCTGAAGCCGGGATGAAATTATTCGGGCCAAGGCATACGGAAAACATTTCGCTTGAATCCACACCATGAAAAATAGGTATACCGCTGTTTGTTTGGCCGGCCACGCCATAAGGCAAGAAGAAAATTCCGGGCATTTTCTCGTGCCCGCGGTAAAATACGATACCGCTACCGGAAACCACTTCCTTGACGCGTCCGCGTGGGCCGAACTCCAGGTGTCTCCAAGGGCCATGTGAACTACGCACACTGTACGTCCCAGGATTTTGCGCGCGAAGTGCCTCTACCCGGTCGAATGGCCGGGCTTTCCCTTGGTCGCGTAGTTCATGTAAAGCCACCCGGCTTAGGTTTCGCTGCATTTCGGTCAAATCCTCTATTACACCGAGCGCTTCATATTGCCGCATGCGTGACTCCTTTTATGCAATTCACTATAGACCGAAAGGTAACTATGGGCAAATAGCTGTTAATTACAAGGGGTAAATTGTTATAATGCTAGCAATATGGCCAAGGCCGAAGACAAGCTGGTTTCGATAGTAGTGCCCGTATACAACGAGGTGCTTGGTTTGCAGGCATTCCACGACAGCCTGGTCGCTGTACTGCAAGCAGATACAAAAATAGAAAACGAAATAATCTATGTTGATGACGGCAGCACCGACCGCACTGCCACGCTCGTAAGGGAGCTTCATAGCAAGAACCCGGCTGTGAGGCTTGTAAGGTTATCTCGCAACTTTGGCAAGGAAATCGCTACGACGGCAGGCATCCACGAGGCGCGAGGCGATTGCGTTATTACCCTGGACGCCGATGGCCAGCACCCGGTAGAGTTGATCCCTGAGTTTTTAAAGCGCTGGCAAGCTGGCGACAAGGTTGTGATAGGCCTCAGGACTGCTAACCAGCGTGAAGGCCTAGTAAAGCGCTACGGTTCCAAGCTATTTTACTGGCTTATAAACCGCCTGGCCGGGGTAAAACTGGTGCCCGGCGCGACCGACTTCCGACTGATTGACCGTACTATCCAGCAGGAGTTCGTGCGCATGACAGAACATGGCCGCATAACCCGCGGCCTTATAGACTGGCTGGGCTACCAACGCGAATACGTCCCCTTTAAGGCCAACCCGCGTTTGCACGGCGAAGCGAGCTATTCGTTCAGCAAGCTATTTAAGCTGGCAATTGACAGTGTTATATCGCTCAGTGTTTCGCCGCTGTTTATAGCCGCTTACATTGGTGCCGTGGTGCTGCCACTATCAGTACTCGTTGGTCTAGTGATGGTTGTAGATGCGTTGGTGGGCGACCCGCTTAACCTGAACGTGTCTGGCAGTGCGTACGTTGTGGTGCTGCTGCTATTCTTGGTCGGCGTGCTGCTGGTATCGCAGGGTATCATAGGCCTATACCTGTCGCATATCCATACTGAAACCCAGAACCGCCCGCTGTACGTTGTAGACAAACAGGGCTCTACGGGTGCTAATGAAGGCTAAATTAGCCAATTTACTAAAGCGGCCCGGCTACCGTTACTTGCTGGTAGGTGGCAGTGTATATGTGTTTGAACTAGCCGTAATAGTAGTGGCGCAGTGGCTGGGGGCAAGCGCCGTTTGGGCGGTGGCCATCAGTTTTTGCTTGGGTACGCTTGTGTCATTTTTGCTACAAAAGCTCGTTACTTTTGGCGACAAGCGCATGCACCACCGGGTGCTCATCCCCCAGGTTATAGCCACTACGCTACTCATACTATGGAACCTGGGCTTTTCGGTGCTGCTAACCAAACTGCTGCAAAACGTTATGCCAGCGGTAGCAACCAGGACGTTGGCCTTGCTCATAACGACTTTTTGGAACTTCTACCTCTACAAAACACGCATTTTCAAACAAGTCGACGAACCGCTGGTTTATTGAGAACCGCGGCGCGCCGCAATGGTTTGCGATAAGTATACGTACTGGCGCTGTATGTATTTGCTGTAGGTGGGCATGTTGGGACAGTAAGCGGTTGTTACGCAAATAGCCGAGTCGTACTGCGCGTATACTTCAAAGGTTTTTCTCTTAGCGGTGCTATCTGCTTCATCCAGGTTGGCAGGCATGGCATTGACCTGGTAGCCAAGGAACGAGGTAAACGTATAGTTACCTCGGTACTCGCGGCGCGCCAAGTTTACGAAATAACCGGTTGCTTGATGGTCGCTATGGTCGCCGTGCGTAAGACTGGGGCCGTATGCTTGCGTATATATAGCGCTAGGCGCATCTAAGTTCATTATGCCTGCTAGCGCCGACACTAACTGGCCGGCGGTATAGCTCGACGCATTATCAACAGTGTGTACTATCTTGACCGTACCGTACTGCAGTTCTTTAAGTGTTTCGATGCGGTTACTGTTATACCCAAAGCCCTCCGGCCCGCCATCTGGCAAGTGCAGGAATACCAGGCTGGCGTTTTTACTAGGTACCAAACTGCTTACAGTGACAACATGGCCCGATAGGCTTTCGCTATTAGTTTGCCAGTTGTTCTGCACGCCAAGCATGGCGGCGTAGGCGGCTTGTACGCCGTGCTCACGTCCTCGCCAGTATGACTCCGGCCTACCATCGTCGCCGGCAGTAATATATATGGTACGTATGCAACTACGCTTGGCTGCTGCATGCTGCAGGGAAGGGTTTATTAATAGTAAGTCGTCATCTTCGTGGGCTACTATGCTTAGTACCATGCCCGAGCGGCAATCAGCAATGCTCCTGAGTGCCGAGAATGAGGTGAGCTGCTCGGCATGCTGCGGAGAGCCGAAAGGGTTGGTAGGGGTATGCTCCGCAGAGAGAAGCCATAAAGCGATGAGTGCAAACGGGAAGGCGATAATGATTGCAAGTGCTATCCAGGCGCTATGCCAGAGCGTAAACACTGCAACGCGGAATGTGCGCTTAGCATGCCGCTTTAGCCGCACCGGATGCTTACCGGTTTTAGGTTTGCTTTTATGGTGAGTGGTAGTTCGCTTTGCCATAGCTTCGTATTATTGCGCTACCCGCACCTGATTTGCAGGGTAAATTTCGGCAATACCTACGCCTGGTACCATTTCTTCACGGGTTGGCGGCCCGAACTGGGCGAGTACGTCGGCCTTTGTGCAGAACGTATTGCCATATTTGATTCCTTGGGGCTGCAATATGACAGGTACTTCACCAACATAATGTTGCAAGCCGCTAAATGCAGCTTGGTCGTAAAACAGGGTGCTTGCATGCAGACTATGGTCCGACTGGCACAGCAAGGGTAACACTGTCGTTTTACCGAACCCGAAATAACTGGCCGGTATGCCCACCTCGCGCGAACTCAGGCTGTACGCGTAATTGCCGCTTTGCATGTATGCGACGGTAGCAGTTATAAAGGAATCTTTTTGGTATCGCTTAGGCAAACTGACGACCAAGGCACCGGCCAATAGCAGGCAGCTTATAGCTATAGCCGTGATTACTAGCGGCTGCACGGCTGACCGTTTCATGCCTATAAGCCCTTCGGCGCAGCTGGCAGCCAATAGTATTGTAAACAGCGGCACCATGACCAGGTAGCGCGCGGTTTCCCATTGCAGCGCCTGGCCGCTAGCCACAAACACCGCGTAGTCAATGGCGATAGCCAGTAGCAGGAGCCGTTGCAGGGGGGTAGTATTGCGCCAGTTTATAATCAACTTGATTGCCAGCCAGAGCAAGCCGGCTAGAATAAGGGCGTTCAATAGTTCTCGAATGGCATTAGGGCCAAGCGGCGGCTTGTAAAAATAAGCGTCAAAGACCTTGAGGGTATTAACATAAACGGACTGTGTCGAAGCCGCCACTGTATGCCAGCTCAAACTGGGCAAAGGGGAAGGTACGGCAAGATACGTAATATGCAGTAATGAGGACGTCGCTATAAACAGGAGTTTTGATAGTACAAAAGCTATACCGCTAGCGCCTATGACATAACCGGCAATTATTGCGGCAAAACGCCTGCGCTGAACTGCCAGTACTACCAAAACATAAAAACTGATAGGCAATGCGGTAACGTAAACTTGCAGCGGGTCTGCAAAGAATACGATAACGCCTAACAGGCAAAGCCATATTGATGTGTATAGCGCCGGTTTCTTCACTAGTTTCAAGACAACATACAGGAATGCTATGCCGCCGGCTGTTTCCAGGTTACGGGAGTTAGCGTAATCCAGCCAGAACACGCTGCCGCTAATACTGGCGAGCCATACGAAACCTAGCATTAACCACCCTCGGGTGTCGGCACCATACAGGCCAAGTATTTTCCTGAACAGGATATACAGCAGTGCAAAGGTTGCCAGGTTGAAAGCCAGGGCTAGCACTAGCAATTTGGCATGCGGCGACAAAAAACCTAAGCCGTTTACTACTACGTACACTGGCATTTTTAGCAGATAGTTAGTAGGCCCTAGCTGGGCACCGCTATGTATGCCGTGTGCCCACTGGTCAGCCAGCCCCACTTGGCCTACGACATCGAAGTTAACACCGTTGGTCCAATGCCGGATTACCGTCCATATAGCCACTACTAGCAGGCTAACCCCCCAGGTTAGAGAGGCGCTGTAACGTCGTAAGCATGCTGCAAAGCGGGTGAGGGCAGCCTTGAAGTCCATAGCTGATATCTTACCACTTTAGGCGGTCAGGCCTTAGTAAACGCCAAAACTCGTCCTTGCACGAAAACCGCTTGACAGACTAAACCAACAGGATTAACATTTAACTAAATGGTTGAATATACTTTCCCGCTAGATTCCATGTTTGGCTCTTTAGCTGACCCAACCCGCCGGGACATCCTGGAGCGGGTAGCCAAAGCAGAGCTTACTGTAAGCGAAATTGCGCTGCCGTACGACATGTCACTCGCCGCGGTAAGCAAGCACCTCAAAATACTCGAACGGGCAAAACTGGTTATTAAAAGAAGGAGGGGAAAGGAGCAGTTAGTGAGCATGAACGCCCAAGGCCTCGCAGATGCCAATAGTTATCTGCAGCAGTATAAAGAAATGTGGGAACAGCGGCTCGATTCGCTGGGCGAGTACCTACAATCAAGCACCTAAAAGGAGGAATTATGGAACCAGTTAAAGAAGTTACATTTGAGCGGACGTACGAAGCTCCAATACAAAAAGTCTGGCAGGCCTGGACCGATCCGGAAATACTCAAGCAGTGGTGGGGCCCGAACGACGTAACCATACCGGAGTGCACGGTAGACCTGCGCGTAGGCGGCAAGATATATATAGTCATGGAAGCTGGCGAGGCTATGGGCGAGTACAAAGGCACCCGTTGGCCCATGGAGGCCACATTTACTGTAGTGGAGGAGCCAGCCAAACTAACCTACGAGGCGAAGGCATGGACAGAAGGCGCTGAAGAAACGACGACTATCGAAACGGTACAAGAACTAACTCTCACCGAAGAAGCTGGCAAAACCAAGCTGTTCCTAAAGGCTGCTATACACAAGGCAGGCCCCGACGCCGGCATGGCGGTACAAGGCATGCAGTACGGTTATAACCAGCAGCTAGACAAGCTGGCCAGCTATCTAGGTTAAATCTTTCATCAGCGTGTACAGTTTGCGCACGGTGTTAGGGTTGCGGACTGTCATTTGCTTGTACGTGTCGCTGCCGATTATTTTGAGTACGGCGCCACGATTTACCTTATCGCGGTCGATACGCCAAATTACCGCGCCGGGCAGGTACAGGACGTCTTCAATATCGGGTTTATAGGGTATCTTTTGCATGATGTCCGGGCTGTCTATGGCGGGCCACAAAAACATAACGTCGCACTTCATTGTTTCATCGTTTACCCAAGTATCCGGGAACCCAGCAAGTAATTTTTCAATCTCTAACACACTGCGTACTATAACCGGTACAGCGAATCCAAATTCCTTTTCCACAGCGGTTTCGATTTTTTGAACAATCGGCTTTGTACTGCTAGAAAAAATGACATTGCCAGAGTTGATATATGTTTTCATGTTTGTGAAACCTAAGCGCTCAAAGACAGATGCAAGCTTAACCATATCGACTTTGTGGTTTCCCCCAACGTTAATTCCGCGTAGAAGCGCCACGTAGGTCATATAAGTACTTTTGAGTTCACTATATGCTTGCGGCCTAGAGCGTGGTCTAGGGATTTGAGTGCTGCACTTTGGACATCTACGCCGTGTAAGGTAGCAACGCAATCTGTGACGACGCTAACGGGTATCTTATGGTCGAACAAATCTAGGGCAGTCGCCGCTATGCTGATGTCTGTAAATACACCCGCCAAATATACGTGGTCGTATTGCTGAACAATGGCCAATGTTTCCTCATTGAGTCGCGAATAGGTACTGGCCCAATATACAGGTAAGTCTAAAGCAGCGATTTCTTCAATTGGTGCCGTATCCGCACTATCACTAAAGCGCGTCCAGCCAAGCTGGGTATTGAACAGACTAGTCGGGTCGTTACGGAAGCAGCAATGGATAATTCCACCTCGGAACATTCTACAAAGTTCAACTGT
>DASSKV010000013.1:0-20618 GCA_035690125.1 Saccharimonadales bacterium (SeqCode)
GTTGCAGCCACTCCAGGTAATATTGCAGTTCGGCAATGCTCGCCTGGATGTCGTCGAAGGCACGGTGCACTTCCTTTTTTTCGAACATTACCCCGTACTTGCCCTGCATAACCAGCTTTAGGCTACTAACGTCCAGCATGCGGTAGTGTAGCTTTAAGTCCAGTGCTGGCCACCAGCGCTTTATAAAGTTCCGGTCGTTATGGATGCTGTTCCCAGCCAGTACGGCTGGTTCAGTACCAAAGTGCTCCTGCACTAGCGCCACCAAATCTTGTTCAACCTCGTGGGGGTCTTTGCCGTCCGCAAGTTTGCGAACAAACTCGTCCCGGTTTTGCGGGAACTCCGCCCACCAGTTATTCTTTTGCATGCGCTCCACAACCAGCTCTTTAGGCTGCATCAGGCAAGCCTCATAGCTAGCAAGCGTTTTGAAGTTAAAATCCGTAACCTCGGCTGCAATTTCAAGGATTACATCTTGTTCATAATCCAGCCCTGTCATTTCCAAATCCACCCACAGTAGCTTAGTCGGTACAACAGTCTTATCAATCATCTCCGCAATTATACCAGCAAACAAAAGAGGCCCGTTCGTTTGGCCTCTTTTGCACGCATAAGTCTCTCTTAATTTAGGCGTTTGCTGGCTCAAGCTCCTTTTGCGGGGCGCGTGCGGTGGCTAGGGCATTGCTGTACCACTTCAGCTCTTCTAGTAAGGTTTCTAAGGTGGCTTGCGGACCATAAGGGTTGCTTAATAGCTCTTCGTTCAGCTTACCATCCTCACTTATTTGTTCACTCATGCCATGCATAGCTACAAAGTTCGGTATGGGCACTGCCCTGGCCTCGCTTATAACTTCCTTAAGATGCATGGCTGCCCGTGCACCACCCATAGTGCCGTGCGAAACTATTGCGGCCGGTTTGCGCTGTAGTTCCCATGTTATGTAGTCAAAAGCATTCTTTAGCACGGCAGGTATGGAGTGGTTATATTCTGGTGTTACAAACACGTAGGCATCAAACCCATTTATCTTGTCCAAAAACTTTTTGACACGCGGGTCTATCTGCCTGTTAGGGTTGTAGCGGGGGCTTATAGGCTCTTCCATAAATGGCATGGGGTAATTAGCCAGGTCAACAAGTCCTACTTCAATGTCTTCGTCTTGCTTGGCTGTATTCGCCACCCATTGGGCTTGCTTAAGCGTTTGCCTGCCTTCTCGTGTACTCCCAACAATTACTGCTAATTTCATTTATTCCCCCTTTGTGCTATATTTTGTATAGTTAATGTAACTAGAGTATAGACTACATTACTATACTTTGTAAAGCAATGAAGAATTTCACTACCACCAAACCATTAGAGCCTCGTGTAGGCTGCATAGCCAGCGCCATGGAGATAATTGGCAATAAGTGGACTGCCCTCATACTTCGAGACTTGTTTACCGGGCCGAAGCGCTTTGGCGAACTGGAAAAGTCCGTGGGTAGCATAAACCCGCGCACCCTTAGCCAGCGCCTAGATGACTTGGAGCGCTGCGGTATTGTTACCAAGAAGAGTTACGCCGAAGTTCCACCGAGAATTGAATATACCTTAACCCAAAAGGGTCACGACCTCTTACCCATACTAAGGCAAATGGCCGAATGGGGCACCAAGTACTACTCTGCCGCATCAAAATAATTGGAAACTGCATTTTAGGGTGTATGATGAGTGCAAATAGGTAGGTCATATGGCAGAAACACATACACCGGCAACGTTAGTCTTCACCGAGGAAATACTTAACCGCAGCTACGCTGAAGTTAGTACCGGCCTAGACGCAGCTCGTGCAGAAGAAATAGGGCACTTAAAGAGCCGCGACATGGCATTGGCGGCCTTGTTTGGAGACATACTTGGTAATTCTAGCGCCATGTACGGCCCCGAGATGTCAAAATGCAGCGCAGCGGGTTTTGTCATGGCCGCACGAGCTGTCCGCTATGCCTCAGGCGACATTGTTATGCCGCCCCATGCTGACACTGACGTTAAAATATACTACAGCCAGGTCACTAAACACCCGCAAAAGTTAGCCGCTGACTTTGGTGAAATATACGCCGACCAAACTACCGTGCTGGATTTGGCCAGTAACAGGCTTTCAAATGACCTCTCACGTTTTGCCGCAAAGCTGGTGTTCACCCTAAATGGATTAGCCATGGGGTCAGAGCAACCCATGTACCGCATATCGCAGCTAGTACCAGCGATTCCTCTTCAACGGACAGCCCACCAAAGGGTATCCGCAACAAGGGAACTGCGCAAAAACCGCGCCCGCTTTGGCCTTAATAGTTAGACGGTTACTTACCTTCTGGTTTGAAGTCTAAAATGCACGAATTTATACAGTAGTGCTTACCAGTTGGCGAGTCAGGGTCATCAAAGATATGGCCTAGGTGGCCGCCGCAGTTTTTACAAATAACTTCAGTGCGGTGCATACCCAGACTGTCGTCGTCCTGTAGTTCCACTGCGTCGCTACTAACGGCATCGGCAAAGCTTGGCCAGCCCTCTAGGCCCGGTTGCCGCGAATTGTACTGGCCACTGCTTTTAAATAGCGGGGTGCCGCAAGCCACACAGGCGTATACACCATCTTTGCCGGGTTTAACATGTTCACCAGTAAACGGATGTTCGGTGCCACGCTCTCGCAATATATGGTACTGCTCGGGTGTCAGTTTCTGTTTCCATTCCTCTTCGGTCAAATCCATAGCCATAGCTAGTCCCTCCTAGCTACAGTGTACAACCCTCTTGCGTTAGTTGCTATGTGGCTTATTTCTTTACGGCCGACGTAACCCAGATATATAAGCGGACTATAATTTCCAGTACCAACAGTTGCACTAAGGCACTAACTACAGGAAACAGGTACTCCCCCTTCCAGCCAGAACCGGGTGTTGCATAACCGTACCTGCTGCCTTGGCCGGACAGCCAAGCAGACCAACGGGCTGTTACGAAAGTAAGAAGCTGGGACACTATCATCGCTACCAGAATAGCCACGATAACCGATGAGGCGTCTTTGCGTTTTAGTACTTTTACCAGAATCATGTCATTCTCCTCTTCATTACAGTTATAGCCCGAATTATATTCCGCTTATGCTAAAAATACTACATTTTTTCGCGGTAGTGGTATACGGCTATCTAAAGCCAGTTATTTGTAGGTTGGCGTAATGAGATCTCTTGATTGGTCAAATTTAACTGTAGTGGTGGGGCATTCTTGGGTCTGGCCGGTAGTATCGACTATGACAGAGAATTCCACTTTCGAGCTCTGTACTCGCTTTGTATTGGGGTCAAAGCTAAAAACGAACTCTCCGTGGGGCGATGCAGCACCATTATTATTCCACTGGATAGGTTCACCCTTGTCATTGCCCTCAACCACCATACCAAAGCCATATTCGACGTTATTACCCGGCTTCACCATAGGATAAACATCCATGATTATGCTGCCAGGGCCGCCCTTCAAAGAACCAAAACCCACATTTGTGCAAAGGCTAGTGTTTTTCTCGTGGCCCGAGCTACAGCCAGCTAACATGGTTGAACCTAAGCCGGCAGCCAAAATGCCAGTTATAACTTTCGTATAAGAACCTTCAAAACTCTTCATAACTGCTATTTTTACCACAAATTACTAATATTTGCAATTGCTACATTTGTTCGGGGGCACTAATACCAAGGAGCTCAAGGCCGACTTGGAGCGTATCGGCGTATTTCTGGACAAGACTTAGGCGAGCCTGTTCACGTTGGTCGCCAATAACGCGGTTGTGTTCGTAAAAGCGGTTGAAAGTTTGGGCTAACTCGTACAGGTAGGTGCATACGTGGTGCGGCATCATTTCGTCCACTGCTTTTTCTACCACCTCCGGATATTCCGATATTTTTCGCACCAGGCTTCGCTCATCTTCTTGTAGCTCGTTCAGTTCAGTAGGTTGCGAATCTGTCTTTCGCAGTATGCTCCTGGCACGGGCATGGGCGTACTGCAAGTATGGGCCGCTGTTGCCCTCCAGGCTAACAGATTCTTTGGGGTCATATATAATGTCTCCGCCTATCCGTTGTTTAAGGAAGGCGTACTTTACCGCGCCAAGCACAGTCCGCATGTCTTCCTGGCCGCGGATGGCCTTATTGGCCTCACCAGCTGCGTCTAAGACATCCGTTGCACGTAATATGTTACCGAGTCGGCTGCTCATCTTAACACCGCCAGCTAGTTTGACTATGCCATGGGTTAGGTGCGTACTTCGTTGCGCTAGCTCGGGCTGGAACTGCTCTATGCTTTTCAGCACTACCTTCATGTACTCCACTATGTCGTTGCCGGTTATGACTACGGACTTATCAAAGTGGTAGTCCTGCCACTTTTTCATAATCAGCCCGACATCTTTAGCTTCGTACGTAGGTAAACCCTGGGAGTTTATAAACACACGAGTGTGCAGGCCATGCTTTTCACCGTCAAATACTATGGCGCCATCGCTTTCCTGGTACACCCCCGGGGTGTGCTCGCGCACGGTTGCCAATCCAATTGGTGCCGTCTCGCTCTCTGGGTAGAACTTCTCGAAGTGCGAACCTATGTGGTCATAAAAGCGGTTAAAGTATTCATAGCTCCACTGGCGGCAGGTCCAATATATTTGGGCTAGCGGCGAGTCGTGGTCGTCTTGCTCGTGGAACTGGTACACTCGTTTATTCAGCTCGATTATCTTCGCTTTTGCGTCTTCATCTTCCTCGTATGCGTTGTTACCATGGACGTACGCCTGCGTCATCCACTCTGCCTGCGCTTCCATCGGTATCTCGCCTAGTTTTTCGGGATACTCCCCGCCTAGTTTTTCCAAGATAGCCCACAGCGTTTTGCCTACGTGCAGTCCGACATCGCCACCAAAGTTTACGCGGTGCACTTCCCCGCCAGCCTGTTCAAATAGGTTAGCTATGGCATCACCAACAACACTGGTATACAGGTGTCCCGCGTGCAGCACCTTGAACGGGTTTGGGTCGGAATATTCCGCCACAATCACCTGCCCGGCATGGTTCTTTGATGGCTCGGCGTGCATAGCGGCCACGAGCGCACTGTCAGTTAGTTTCAAATTCAAAAAGCCTGGGCCGGCTACACTAACGTCACTCACCTGCGCAACTAAGTTTTCACGAAGTTTCACGGCGAGCCCTTCTGCTATTTCGCGCGGGCTCTTGCCTACTTTGCCGGCTAGCTGCAGAGCAACGTTTGTAGCATAATCGCCGAACCGTTCTTCGGGGCGTGTGAGCTCAATGGCTACGTCCGCACCGAAAAGCTCTTTCACGACAGCAGCAACCGCCTGCTCTAACTCTTGTTTCATCAGACTAATAATAACAGATTAACGGCCTGCCGCTATCTGGTCGGCGTGGTCAGCTACATAGCTGTATTGGTTTTGGATTTGCTGCATCTGGCTAAGCACCGTGTTGGTCACATGCGTAAGAAGGTAATAGTAGAACCCGAGCACAACCCCCAGAATGGCCAACCATCTCATACTACTGTTATAGCACCGCCCTGCCGGGCAACCATGAGCGGCTTATTCGTCCAGGCTTTTTTTGAACTTCTCTATCAGGTCCACAGGGCTGGGATTGATGCCGTTTGCAAGCGCGGTGTACAGCGACACGAAGTCGCCAAGGGTTATAGTCCACAGTAGCTGCTGCAATAGAGTTTCGCCCTGTGCCTCTACGACTATTGGTGCTGGGCGTCGGCCGGAAAGCAAGCGTTCTGCCACCTCCATGCGCTTTTGCACACGTGGGTGCTCAAGGTTACTGCGAAGGTCTATAACGGCATATGGCTTGTCCACCGGCTGCTCTGTCCAGCCCATCATTTCGTTGTGGTTAAACTCTGGATATTGGTTGGCCCAGGCGATGTGCTTGGCGTTTTCGTTGAAGCTTATTTTCCACTTGTAAGCCGCCGGCCACAGTTTGGGGCCAGAGTAAACGACAGCTGATTTACCTATGACATCCAGGGCTATTTGCTTTGCACGGTTAGCTTGGGTTGCAGCAGTTGGAAGCCATGTATTGGTCTGCTCTTTTAGCCATTCGGCTGCTTGATGTAACTCGTTTTGACTACCGCCGGCTATAAAGCCTAGTGCCTCAAACAACTGGACGAGTGCCGCTAAGTTATAAAAAACTGCGTGCCTTGGTTGGTAGCCAGTTGCTAGCTCGTAAAACGGGTAGTTCTTTTCTGCCGCCCGTTCCTCGAGCTTGCCGCCCGATGCCACAACTACAATTTTGCAGCCCCGCTGTTCTGCCTCGTCCAGTGCAGATAGGGTTTCCTCGGTGTTGCCAGAGTAACTGGATGCTATGAAGAGTGTTTGCTCGTTTACATACTGGGGCAAATTGTAGTTCCGAACTATTTCGAACGGCACACTAAGTTGTGGCCACGACTGGAGTATGGCGGCGGCCAGTGCGGAGCCGCCCATGCCGCCAACTACTACCGTAGTTATATTGCCCAGTTCCGGTAGCCCTACGTCGTACGTTTGCTGGAGCTGTTGCCATTGTCTTTCAGCTATTCCAAGCGCATCCTGGGCATCACGGCTGTGTATCATCTTTAAGTCGTCTAACATGTACCCTCCAAAATCCTTGTGCTTTCTACCCTTGTTTTATATAGTATAGCCTAGATAAAGTCTACTTGAGGGGGGATTATGTTTGGGCACCAAGACGACCAGCAAAAACACGACGACAATGCTTACCAGGAGCCTCAGCACGATGGTGTCCTAGACAGCAACGCGCACCACGGCGACGACACCACGGTACACCCTGCCGAGCCGGCAAACCCAGCCGCCCCTCCCTCCGACAACCAGCCCGGTGCCGACAAACCAATGAACGTTGACCCCTTTGCTGAGGACACACCGGCCGCGGCAGCCCCCGCATTACCGCCTAGCGCCAACGAATTGCTCGACATAAAACAGGAAGCCCTTAAGCAGCTAAGCCCCTTGGTTGGCCACCTAGACCAGAACCCAGAGGAAAAGTTCCGCACCACTATGATGATGATCCAAGCCAGTGATGACCAAAGCCTAATAAAGGTCGCCTACGAAGCCGCCGAAAAGATTACCGACGAAAAGGCCAAGGCCCAAGCCCTGCTAGATATAGTTAACGAAATCAACTACTTCACGCACCAAGGCAACGAAGCCGCCTAGGCTTTATTCTTCCCTGCGGCGCAGGACTATTTGATAACCTACTACGCCTGTTGCGGTGGCAATGGCAAATATGGCTGCGGTGCTACCCGGGCCAGTATTAGTAAGCTTGCCATTAGCACCAGTTTGGGTGCCAGTAGTAGATGGTGTTGCACTTTGGTTAGTGCTTGAACCCGATGGACTCGAGCTAGATTGCGGAGTTGAGGTCGTGCTGCCCTGTGAACTAGAAGACTGTTTCTTAGGAGAACTGCTTTTTGACTGGGTCGTAGCAGTAGTCGGTTTAGTACTGTGGTGCGCGATAGTACGGTATAGACCCCTGCCGCTCCAAAACAGCAAAAAGATGACCAGCAGGCCAACAACTACCAGCGCAGCCAAACGAAGCCATTGCTCACCAGGCGCACGCTGTGCCTGTACCGGCACTGGCCCGTTCATCTCAGGAATGATAGGTTTAGTTTCGTTCTGGTTCGGTGAGGGCAAATCCATAGCCGCTTAACTCCTTAAGTTAGCCTAATAGTAGTACAAATAATCATATTTGACAATAAGTTATTCTATATATCAAAACAGCCCCCAACTGGGGGCTGTTGCTTAGAGTACACAACGGTTTACATCATGCCCATTCCGCCCATGCCTGCGCCTGGGTCAGCCTTTTCTTCCTTCGGTACATCTACAACCAGCGCGCCCATGGTCATGGCAGTACCGGCTATAGAAACAGCGTTTTGCAATGCTTCTTTAGTCACACGGGCAGGGTCAACTACGCCAGCGGTCTTCAGGTCTACTAGTTTGGTGGCATCGTTCACATCTACACCAAACCCGGCCTTGCCGTTTTTGACCTGAGGTAACCACTCGTCAGCATTCAGGCCTGCGTTAGTAAGCAATATGCGGAACGGCTGCTCCAGAGCGTTCTTGAGTAGTTGTGCGCCTGCCGCAACAGAGTCTGCACCTTCGGTGTTTATGCCGCCAGCTAAGTTTATGAGTGTTACGCCACCGCCAGGCACGATGCCTTCATCTAGGGCGGCCTTTACGGCGTGCACGGCGTCGTCTACGCGGAACTTCTTCTCTTCTATCTCAGTTTCGGTGGCACCACCAACTTTTATGACAGCAACTTTGCCCTGGAGCGCCGCCCGACGCTTCTCTAGGTTTTCTTTATCATATTCGCTTGTAGCTGCTGCAACCTGGGCGTTAATCTGCTTTATGCGGGCAGCTACTTCTGGCGCCGTTCCACCACCTTCAATAATGGTAGTTTCGTCTTTAGTAACAATAACCTTGCGGGCAGAGCCAACTACATTTAAGTCAACGTTTTCGAATGACATACCGCGGTCTTCGGTTATTACTTCTGCGCCAGTAAGGATGGCAATGTCGTTCAGGATGTCCTTGCGGCGGTCACCAAATGCCGGAGCCTTAATAGCCACGGTGTTAAATACACCCTTTAAGCGGTTAAGCACTAGAGTACCCAGCGCCTCGCCTTCCACATCTTCGGCTATCAATACTAGGTCTTTCTTACCAGTTTGTGCCAGCTTTTCTAGCAAGGGCAAGAACTCTTGGATGCTACCTATCTTTTTATCGGTAATAACAATGGCTGGCTTGTCGTACACCGCTTCCATACGAGCGGTATCGGTAACCATGTACGGGCTCACAAAGCCACGGTCGAAGGTAAAGCCTTCAACCACTTCCTTTTCTAGGCTTAAGCCCTGGCCTTCCTCTACGGTTACTACGCCGTCCTTGCCTACTGCTTCCATAACGTCGGCTATCAGGTTGCCTATTTCGGCGTCGCCGGCAGAAATAGTCGCAACCTCAGCCACCCGGGTTTTCTTACCCTGGATATCTTCGCTTAAGCTGCCCAGCTTGGCTATCACATCGTGCGCAGCAGCCTCCAGCCCTTTGCGCAGTTGCATTGGGTTGTGGCCGGCAGCAATCAACTTGTTGGCTTCGTTAAGGATATGGTAGGTAAGCACGGTAACCGTGGTTGTACCGTCACCGGCAACGTCATTCATCTTGCTAGCTGCCTGCTTTATAAGCTCGGCGCCCACTTTGTAGCCCAAGGTTTCGTCATCAACATCGGCTAGCTCAACACCCTTTGCCACGGTTACGCCATCGTGGGTAACGGTCGGGTTGCCATAGCTTTTACTTATGACTACGTTACGGCCCTTGGGACCCATGGTCGTCTTAACTGCGTTATATAGCACTTCTGCCCCGGCAAGTACCCGGCGGCGGGCGTCATCATCATAAAATACTTTCTTTGCCATACAATTCCTCCTACTTTACGGTCGCGTAAATGTTTTCTTCTTTGATAATTAGATATTCGGCACCTTCAAGTTTCACTTCGGTAGTAGTGTATCCGCCATAAATGATACGGTCGCCGATTTTTACAGATTTAACATCTTTGCCTACAGCCACCACTTTTGCACTTTTAGGCTTTTCGGCAGCGCCTTCCGGGATATAAAGCCCGCTGGCAGTCTTAGTTTGGGCTTCTTCGGCTTGCGCAACAACATAGTCAGCAAGCGGTTGCAATGGTGCACTCATAGTATCCACTCCTCCTGTTAGGTTAATTGCATTAGCACTGTCACCCTGAGAGTGCTAATAATCACCTTTCATCATACGAAGGGACAACGCCTATGTCAAGATAGCGCGGCAAACAAAAACAGGCCTTCGCGGCCTGCCTGGTTCATGAGTAAAAGATTGTGAGAGTGAAGCAGAGGGGTGGGGCGGCGGACCGGGGGTCCGGGTGAGTAGAGGCAGAATGCCAATGCGCAGATGCGCTACTCACCCGGACCCCAATGGGACCGCTAGGGCAGGTCGACTGCTACGGGCGGACCGAAGACCTCCTCGACCCAGCTCATGCCGTCATCGACCATGTCCGAGAGGTCCGATGCGAAGCCCTGGAGCCACGTGCTGGTGCGATCCCGAAGATCGATGGTGTCGTGTCGCTGGTGGTGCCGGACCTTGCGTACCCAGCGCAGGTCGCCATCGCCGTTGTCGATGAGGCGATGCGTGCTGCTGGTGGTCGGGTGGTACCCGGTGTTGCGCCGCTCTTCCGCGACCAGGTCGATGACATCCGGACTGGCCGTGCGTTGCTGTGGCACCTTGGTGCGAGTGGTGTGCACAAGACCCTCCCCAGGGGCTCGTGTCGGTACAACAAGGCGGATGCCTTGCTGTTCGAAGCTTTTGCTTCACTCGGAAGCAAGGAACGTCCATAACTAGACAGGCGCTCTTTGCTTCCGAGACTCTCACAATCTTAAGGTTCTTGGCTCCGAGCTTAGTGCTCAAGGAGTCAAAATACATAATTTACAAAGGAAGTACCAAATATATGACACCTGGTCTGTAAATTATTTCACAAATTATACGCCTACATTCAAAAAATGCAAGACAATATTATAGTATATAAGTCAACGTTTAGGCTACGTGCCCGTTTGTTCGAGGTGGCTCCTGCTGCTCAATCCTGGTCTGGCCTAGCAACAGGTAGAGGTCGTCGATAGTCAATCCAGGGTTTTCGGCATAGTCTCCGTTTTCGTACAAATCACCTTCAAGGGGCTTTTGTGCCTGGTCTGTAGGATAGGCAACTTTACGGAGTTGGCTTGCATGCTGGTAAAAGAACATGCCCCTGCCGTTAACTATCAGCCGCGCTGGAGGGCGCCCGTCCATATATACAATTTCGACAAAGGTATCGTTAGGTACGTTTACCGGAAGCTCGCTGCTTTCTTGTGGGGTTCGGGTATAGATATCGCTTACACCAAAGGCTACGCCAGCTATCGGTATGTGATGTAGCTGTTCTGAATCAACTGGTACAACATCATCATGCTCATACGGCATGATGAAAGGTTTTGTGCGAGCTACTTCGCCCTTTTCGTCCTCACGGATTTTCTCATGCACGGCGTCGTCTAGCTCGCGGCCAAAAGACAACCGGTCGCGAACTTCAGCAATAAAGGCCTCTTGCGGTGTCGAAGGGGTGGGACTAATCCAAAAATCAGGGCCTTCTGGTGTCGTCATTTAGTAATATTCTAACATTTTTAAGTAGTACGGTCAAGTTTATCTGTTGCTTTTTTTCATAATAGATTGTAGTATTTGCAAGGATTCATCCATCTGACTCTCCGGAGTCGCGTCCCTAAGGGGGAAGTACATGTACCTCGGCGAATCATTCGACTTGGGTAACGGTCACTGCATGGTGTGGAGTGGCACACACGCCAACCCGAAAACCGGCATGAACTGGGGCCAGTTCGAACTGAACTGTGTCCTCACCCGCGATGAGCAGCGCTCTGCGGAGCACATCGCCTCTACCCTGCCGGAAACACCCGGCGTCCAGTTCCAAGCAGTCGGCCCTCGTGGCTACATCTTCTTGGTGTTCAACAGTTCACTCAGCGCCGGCCGACAGGTCTACGTCTCGGGCGAGTTCGCCAGGCGCTTCGAGCAAGAGCAGCAGTCCCACGTACGCCGACGGGCCACCCAGGCACGCATGGCCCAGTATGACAAGGACGAGGAGAACATCGTTCGGCGGCCCGACAACAAGTCGAAGCCCCAACGCGGGCAGGGCGGCACAGTCGTGAACTTCAGTCACAAGAAGTGATGGATCCACCTCGCCAGGGGGCGGTGTCGACAATGGCGTCGAACACCGCCCTGGCGGGTGGCAAGCAGATTGTAAGATCGAAACATAACGGGCATTTGCTCGAACCCATGTTTCCCTAACCTACGTCTGCTTGCCACATCTCCCACACTTGCATGCAAACGGCTAATTAGGCCGTTTTTTTGTGCTTGCTTATCTGTATAATTAGAACTTGTGAGTCCGACGATGAATAAAAAAGTTTTAGTATCCGGTACGCGTTATTTCAGTGTGCAGGCTCTAAACCCCTACTCTGACCCTGCCAACCAGCCGAACCCAGAAGTAGCCGCCACCGAGCATGCTTCCGTAGTCTCAGCCCTGCAATCAGCAGGTGTTGAGGTAGTGAAAGTACCGGAGCCCCAAGACTGCCAGGACGGCGTATATACCGCCAATTGGGGGTTGGTAAAAGACAATACTGTTGTGCTGTCGTACCTCCCCAACATGCGCCGCGGCGAACAGCCCTATGCCGAGCAAGTGCTACGCGATATGGGGTACGAAGTCATAAAAGCTCCCTACCGCTTCAGTGGCCAGGGCGACGCCCTACCTTGCGGCAATTATCTTTTTTGTGGCAGCGTGTACCGGACCGACCCCCTGATGCACGAGTTTCTTGCCGGCGAACTCGGCTATGAAGTTGTTGGCTTGCAGACAGTGCCGGCCGTAGACAGCAACGGCCAGGCTATAACTAACAAAATCACCGGCTGGCCTGACAGCTTCTTTTATGACATAGACCTAGCCATATCCGTGCTTACCCCAAACCTCATAGCTTGGTGCCCCAACGCTTTCACGCCCGAAAGCCAGGAGAAAATCCGTGCCCTGCCTATGGAAAAAATAGAAGTGTCTGGCGCCGAAGCCACCGAGGGTTTTGCCTGCAACCTAGTAAGCACTGGTGAAACGGTTGTCATGAGCGCCAACGCCCCAGAGCTTAAAGCAGCCATAGAAGCCAAAGGCCTCAAAACCATAACGCCGCAAATTACAGAGCTGGCCAAAGGTGGCGGTTATATCCGCTGCACCACCCTCACCCTAAGTTAATTAGCACAAACAGATTGACTATTTAGCAATATTATGCTAATGTTTATAGTGTTATGGGCGTAGAAGCTCCAAAAATACAAATACCCGAACAAAGACCAAAAGCAGATGCCGAATTGGCAGATGCTTTTACTTCCGCCCAGCACGCGGTGTATAAACTAACGGCTGGACCGCATTTCCGCGACCTCTGCCACAAAAGAGGGGTAGACCCCGATAACGATATGGGCGAAATGCCCTATTGGGATACGGTAGAAGAATTTAGTTCGGCGTTTGTCGAAAAGAACCGTTCCCTTAGCGGTAACTCTCTTCGCTTAAGTACATTTGAACTGCTAGCGGCAACACCCGCTTATATATTTCATGAAACAGCCCTAACAAACGGCTCCCTAAAGACCGCGAATGCAGTACGCCAAAGCAAAGAAATGGCAAGCTACTACAACAGTCTGCTCCGCGTGTTTGCCACTGAGTTCCCAGACAGTAGCGTTGCAACTTCCGAAGGGGCCCTACTTGGCATGACCAACATGGCTCTCGAGTCAAAAGAAGCCCGCCAGCATGCGGCTTGGCTCATCCACAGCAGCATTAGAGGCGCCCAACACGAGCTGGCATTCGGGCAAATACTAGCCCACACTGGCCGAGATTTTAGCCCCACATCTTTAGACGAAGATTTAAACGGCGCCGATTACACGGTTGATGGTAGCCGCACGGGCATACTTCAGATCGATGTAAAAGCTTCTCTCGACAAAATTGAACAAAAGGGCGAGACCAAACTGCCCTACACCGTTAGCTCTGACGGAAAAATTACCATGTACTCGATGGTCAAAGACAGTGAATTCCACGACAAGTTCTTTATACCTGAGGCCGTTGCTGCCCAAAAGGCCCCCGCGGTAGACAGGCTGCTCACCGAAGCCGAGCATGCCCACGCCATCGGTAAGTTGATTTATTCTAGCTAGTATTTTATAATAGTATTAATGTCCCCTATTTCGCGAGAATTTATTGTAGTGGAGCCGCCTACGAGCGCCGAGGTTCAAGAATTTGTGGCCGAAGCGATTCGTTTTTCTAGTACTTTGGACTTGGTTCTGCTGCCTGACCAGGAAGTGCCGCCTCCTCAAGAAAAGCCCGTGGCCATCACCATGCACCTTGTAAACCTGCTAAGCAACGGTCGGCTACTTGTTCTCGGGATAAGCGATGAGTCGCCTCATATTACAGTGCGTACGCAAGACAAAGACCAGCCGGCAACAGCCAGTATTGTTTTTCCTTAAGCCCTCTTTTTAAGCGCTGCCCGCGCAGTGCCTATTTCGTCCCAGGGGTTTTCACCATTTGCCCGCTCTATAGTCTTTTCATGGCCTTTGCCTAGTAACAACACTGTGTCGCCCTTACTTGCACGTGAAACTGCATAATTAATTGCTTGCGCACGGTCGTGCACTAGGAACAAGTTTTGTTCCCGTACCTTGCCGGCCTTCTCGGCCCCGCCCGCAATTTGGTCCATTATTTCCACGCCGTCCACATCGCGGTCGTCTTCTTCCGTCACCACCACTTCGTCGCAGTATAATCCGGCTAGTTCGCCCTGCACTGCCCGCTTGGCTTCGTCGCGCCGGCCAGCACTGCCAAACATGCATATAAGCTTGCCCTTCACAACCGGTTTTAGGTCTTTAAACAGCTTTTCGAAACTATCCGGGGTGTGTGCAAAGTCAACTATAACGTCAAAGTCCTGGCTTTCATCTATACGGGTCATACGGCCTTCCACGCCCTCTAGCGCGGCTATCCCCCGTTCTATCTGTTCTTTCGTAAGGCCAACTGCCCTGCCAACGCACACGGCAGCCAGCGAATTGTACACGTTGAACGTGCCTGGCAAGTTGCAGCGGATGTCATACTCGTCACCGCTAGCTTGTGCCCGGTATGTAATGCCAGACGGCGCGGTTACGACGTCGGTAGCCCGCACGTCGCCCTTCCCTACCCCATATAGGACAGGGTTTTTGATATCGCTGGCAAACAACTCGGCACTGGGGTCTTCAGCGTTAATGATACCTACCTGCAAGCCCCTCTTGTTCTTATTAGCCAGCTTGAATAGCATGCGTTTGGCATCACGGTAGCGCTCAAACGTTTTGTGGTAGTCCAGGTGTTCGTGCGTCACGTTGGTCATAACGGCAATGCTGTATGGTATGCCCCATACTCTGTTCTGGGCTAACGCATGGCTGGTTGTTTCCAGCACTAGCCACTCCACGCCCTGGTTTTTCATCCACTTCAACCGTTGCATTAGCTCCGGTACGCTCACATTGGTCATGTGGTGAATCTGCGGCTGTATGTCAGCCCCGACCCCATAGCCAACGGTACTCATAAGACCCACTTTGTAACCGGCTTCGTGCAGCATCCGGTGGATTAAAAACGATGTTGAAGTCTTGCCATTCGTCCCTGTTACGCCTATAACTTTCAAACTCTTCCCCGGAAAGCCGCTGACGGTATTCAGTAGCACTGCTTCAGCCAAATGCCCGTACGGCTCAACCGCCGGGAACAAATTGGCCGGTATAAATTTCTTTACTATTTTTCTTAAATTCATGCCTACCAGTATACTGTAATCTGATGAAAATCCTTGGGATAGAGACCAGTTGTGACGAGACAGCCGCTGCAGTAGTGGAAGATGGTAAGCGGCTGCTGTCCAATGTCGTGGCCTCCAGCATGGACCTGCACGCCAAATATGGCGGTGTTGTGCCGGAGATTGCTGCCCGCGGCCATATTGAGGTGATACTGCCCGTTATAACAGAGGCGCTAGAAACGGCAAAATGCACATGGGACGACATTGATGGCATAGCCGTAACCTATGGCGCGGGGCTGGGCGGCAGTTTACTCATAGGTGTTTTGACAGCCCGCACTTTGGCTATCGCACACAATAAGCCGCTGTACGCAATCAACCACGTCGAAGGGCATGTGTACGCCAATTTCCTCACCGAATGCTCCCCTTCCCTGTCTCCCGTCTACCAATTCCCGTCTACCCAGCCGACATTTCCAATGTTGGCGATTATCGTATCTGGCGGACACAGCCAGCTCGTACTGTTCCACAACCACTTTGAATACTCTCTGCTGGGGGCTACCCAGGATGACGCCATAGGAGAAGCTTTCGATAAAGTGGCCAAGATACTTGGCCTGCCCTACCCTGGCGGCCCTTCGGTGGCCAAAGTCGCTGAGAAAGGCGACTCGAACAGATACAAACTTCCCAAAGCCAAGATGGGTAAATACGACTTTAGCTTTAGTGGCTTGAAAACAGCCGTTTTAAGGCAAGCACAAGCAGAATGTGGGGAAAGTTACGATTTCCCTTCTACAAAGCTGCCAGAGCGCCTCTCAGACGCCCAGAAGGCAGATATTGCAGCCAGCTTCCAGCGCATAGCCATAGAAACCATCGTAGATAAAGCAAAGCTAGCGTACGAAGAGTTCGCTCCTAAAAGTGTTGTCATCGCTGGTGGAGTTGCAGCCAGCCAAGAACTACGCCGGCAATTAACGGCTGCCGTGCCCTTACCTATCGAATATCCAGATATAAAACTGTGCACCGACAACGGCGCCATGATAGCCACCCTTGGTTGCTTCAAGGCCATGCTCAGCCAAACAGCTGCCGACCCCTACACTCTCGACATTGCTCCAAATCTTACTATGTAGCCTTTCCACGTGAAAATGGTTATGTTTTTATTTTGTTCGTTATTTTCTTCTTCATTACAGAGGTGGTATGATAGTTTGGTATGAAGTTAGCGAAGGTCTACGAACCCTCTCAGTACGAGAGTGATATATACGCCCTATGGGAAAAGAGCGGGGCGTTTAGCCCGAGCGGCAAGGGCGAACCGTACTCTATTGTCATCCCGCCACCTAACGCTAACGGTAACCTGCATCTCGGGCATGGGCTTACGCTTGCTATTGAAGATATCCTTATCCGATACCACCGCCTGAAAGGGCACAATGTGCTGTTTGTGCCGGGAGCGGACCATGCCGGGTTTGAAACCCAGGTAGTATACGAAAAGCAGCTAGCGGCAGAAGGGAAGAGCCGTTTTGATTTTTCACGTGAAGACCTATACCGCCAAATCTGGGATTTTGTACAGCTCAACAGGGATAACTTCGAAGGGCAGATACGCCGACTGGGCGCCAGCGTGGACCGGCAACACTACGTTTTTACGCTTGATGACAAGATAATAAGCCGCGCCTACGCTACCTTTAAGAAAATGTGGGACGAAGGTCTCATATACAGGGGTGAACGGCTCGTGAACTTCTGTACGCACCACGGCACAGCTTTCGCTGACATAGAAGTCGCGTATAAAGAGGAGCAGGGCAAACTCTGGTACATCCGTTACCCCCTTACCGACGGGAGCGGGGAAGTGGTGGTGGCCACCACTCGGCCAGAAACCATGCTTGGCGACACAGCTGTAGCCGTGCATCCCAAGGACGACCGCTATAAGGAGTTCGTTGGCAAAACGGTCAAGCTTCCGCTCACACACCGCGAAATCCCCGTAATTGCCGATGAGTTCGTGGACATGCAGTACGGTACCGGTGCTGTTAAGGTTACGCCGGCGCATGACCCTAACGACTTCGAAGTAGGCAAGCGTCATGACCTGCCTTTCGTAACGGTTATAACCCACGAGGGCAACATGTCACACGAAGTGCCAGAACCCTACCAAGGGCTATCTGTACAAGATGCCCGTAGCAAAGTGGTACAAGACCTGGAAGAGCAGGGGTTACTCATAAAAACAGATGATATTGCACATAGTGTCGGCCACTGTTACAAGTGCGGCACAGTCATAGAACCGCTCCTGCGCGAGCAGTGGTTCGTCAACATGCAACCCTTGGCAGGGCGGGCAATCAAAGCCCTAGAAAGTGGTGAGGTTACATTCTACCCGGCTAGCAAGGGCAAGCAACTGGTAAAGTACCTGGAAAACCTGAAGGACTGGAATATTAGCCGGCAGATAGCCTGGGGCATACCCATTCCGGCATTCCAAAATGTGGACGAGCCTGAAGATTGGATATACGACGAGCGCGTAACCGAAGAGATAATAACTGTTGACGGTAAAACCTACCGCCGCGACCCAGACGTTTTCGACACTTGGTTTTCTAGTAGCTCGTGGCCATACGCCACGCTCAACTACCCGGACGGGGAAGAGTACAAGGCATTTTACCCGCTGTCGGTCATGGAAACGGCATCTGACATCTTGTACCCGTGGGTATCGCGCATGCTCATGTTTGGCCTGTATGTAACAGGCGAGGTGCCTTTTAAAAACGTGTACCTGCACGGGCTCATCCAGGACGAACACGGCCAAAAGATGAGCAAGAGCAAAGGCAACGTCATAGACCCCATGGACAAAGTAGGCCAGTTTGGCTCGGACGCCTTCCGCATGGGCATCATAAGTGATGAAACGCCGGGCAGCTACCGGCCATACGACGAAAGCAAGATAGTCGGCGCCCGCAACTTCTGCAATAAGCTGTGGAATATAGCTCGCTATATCGAAGATATTGTGGGCGACGATACGGGCAGGCAAGACCCCAAACCAGCCACCGCCGCTGACCACTGGGTACTCAACCAGCTAGATGCTGCTACCCGAACAATTAGCGAACACTTGGACAGCTACCGTTTTAGCGAAGCGTACGAAACACTCTACCACTTTGTATGGGACGACCTGGCCGATTGGTACATAGAGGCCAGTAAAGCCCAGCCAAACAAGCCCTTGCTTGCGTACACACTCGAAGCGGTGCTCACATTGGCGCATCCATTTGCTCCATTCTTAACCGAAACTATTTGGCAGACGCTCGCCTGGGAACAGGACAGCCTACTGGCAACCAGGGCTTTCGTGAAGACACCGGGCTGCGATAAGAAACAGGTACAGGATTTCCAGGACATCCAGGACATCATCACCGAAGTCCGTGGTATCATCAACGCCCTCAAAGTGTCCGGTATTACCCTGTACTATAGCGATGTGCCATTCCTGGCCGAGAATGCCGAGCTTATAAAGCGGCTATCGCGGCTAGCCGGTGTAACAGAGGTGCGCGACGGCGACGGTATGTACCTTACCAGTACGAAGTACCGTTGCTGGCTCGACATAGACCCAGGAACCGCAAAGACTTACCTAAAAGAGCTGGACGCCAAGAAAACCTCGCAAGAAGCAGCTATAAAACGCCTAGAGGACCGCCTAGCTAATAAAGACTATGTAAAGAACGCGCCGCACACTGTGGTGGACCAGACCAAACAACAGTTAGCGGACGCCAAAGAACAGCTAGAAAAAATCTGGCAAGAATACCAGCGCTTTAACCAGTAACAGGCTCTAGTGCGTCACGGATATGGGCTGCTGATTGTTCCGAATGGTACACGTCGAACCACAGCACGTTCCAGCCTGCCTGTTCTGCCGCAATAAGGTTTGCCCGGCTGTCATCAATCAGGATAATTTCATTCGGTGCAACGCCGGCTCTTTCCGTCGCTATTTTGTATATCTTAGGCTCGGGCTTAATGGTGCCTACCTCTGATGAGTCCACTATAGCGTCAAAAGGTATGTTTGGTATCTGCCCACCTTCGCGCATGGCTGCAACAAACCCAGGCATAATGTTAGTAAGCAGCCCGACCTTGTAGCGCTCGGCAGCCCACTTTAGTAACTCGTGCATTTCACCCACCGGTTTTGCCGCGTCTAGGTAAAACTGCTGCCAATCAAGGTTAGTGGCGCCTATACGTTCACCCAAGGCTTGGTTAAAGTCGCTCATGCTCATGGTGCCCTTGCATATGGCGTCATTAAAGTGCCAAAAGGCCGTCTCTACCAGGTCCGGCGGGCTAGAGGTGGCCTCCGCCAGCTTAAGGAATGCTTGGTGGTAGAACTGTACTAAGCAACCATTTACGTCGAAGTATATGAAGCGGGCGCCGCTCTTTGTTCTCGCTAGCGTCCGGGCACCGTCCAGGGCAGGGGAGGGTATTCCCATGAGGTCATCTAGGCTAGTGCCTAAGGCAGCGGCAATGCTTTGGATAGTGAAAATAGAAGGCGATTTTATAGCGCCACGCTCTATTTTGGCCAGGGTAGAGTAGCTTAGGTTAGCCTTGTGGCACAGGTCTTGCTGGGTTAAACCGGCTGCCTTACGCGCATCCTGCAATCGTTTACCCAAACCCTTTTCATCCATGGCGGTGCCCACTCCTCTCTATAGCCATATAATACCAGTTATACGGCTGTACTTAAAGCATTTTCTAGTACGAAAAGGCTACTAGTGGAGATGTATGACGTAGTGGAGCAAGGTAATAAAAAATAAGAATACGAACACAAAAGCGGCCCCTACCAGCATCCAAACACTCTGCGAATTGCCATAACCTACCCGACGGCCCAGCACACTGTAAGCCCATGCCGCTACGCCAGCGGCCGCAAACAGGGAAATCCACGCATTACTCATTACGCTTAAGTTTACTAGAAAGCGAGCCTTTTAGCCATCTCAGCCAGGGCTGCATGGTCCGGTTCGGCAGTCATATCCGGCTTATTATGGAACTCGGTATCGGTGTTGAAAGGGAAGAGCTTTATATGCGCATGCTCTATGTCTAGCCCCTCTATATGCATAGCCACAAACTTCCTATCCGGAAACGCTCCGCGGAGCTGCTGCGCAACTTTCTTAGCTGTCGCCATGACAGCTGAGTACAATTCATCATCCATATCCCACACGTATGGCACCTCTTTTTTGGGTATTACCAATACTTGGCCGGGCTGGATGGGGTGGATGTCTAGAAAGGCAAGGGTAGCGTCGTCCTCATACACCTTATGGCAAGGTATCTCCCCCTTAACAATCTTCGTGAATATCGACTCCTGCATACAAATATTGTAACTCCACCTAAAGCTGCTACCATAATGCTAATGGCTAAGAAAAAACAAAAGTTCCCGCGGCCCCGAAAAAGTATACTGGTTGCTGCCGCTGTT
>DASSKV010000014.1:0-8129 GCA_035690125.1 Saccharimonadales bacterium (SeqCode)
CGAGTGCCATTACCATTGCCGAAACAGGGCACTTAGTGTTTGCAACATTGCACACAAACAGTGCTGCCCAGAGTATCGACCGTATGATAGATGTGTTCCCGCCGCACCAGCAGCCGCAGATACGCGCCCAGCTGAGTAACATCCTTATGGCTATTTGCTCGCAGCGCTTGCTGCCACAAATAGGTGGCGGCCGCGTCGCTGCCGCGGAGATACTTACAGCTACCCCGGCCGTGCGTAACATCATTCGGGAAGGCAAGAGCCATCAGCTGGAAGCAGTTATCCAAACGGGTGCTGAGTTTGGCATGCAGTCCATGGACAAAACCCTTGTAAGCCTGATACACAACGGTACCGTTACTTACGACGAAGCCCGCAATGTGGCCGTAGACCTCGATGAACTTGACCGCTTAATGAGGGGCTAAGTATATGATCACTTACAATTACGAAGCCCGCAATTCAGCCACAGGTGAGAAAGTAAAGGCACAGGTCCAGGCAGACAGTGAACAAGCGGCCGCCAAACTTATCCGTGACCAAGGCCTTGCCCCACTTTCTATTCGGGCCGAAAAATCCGCTAGCATTGGTTTTTTTAACCGAGTTAAAACTAAAGACCGGGTGCTCTTTAGCCGCCAGCTTAGCACGCTTATAAACGCCGGCCTGCCGCTTGTGCAGTCCTTGCGCAATGTTATGGAACAAACTACATCCAAGCCGCTCAAAACCATCATAGGACATGTGATAACGGATGTAGAGGGCGGACAATCGTTTGCAGCTGCACTTGGTAAGCACCCGAGTGCTTTTAACCAGGTATATGTGAGCCTAGTAGCGGCCGGCGAGGCGTCTGGTACGCTCGACAAGGGTTTGGAGCGCTTAGCGGACCAGCAAGAAAAGGATGCCGACATTGTTTCAAAAGTCCGAGGTGCCATGATGTACCCGGCCATAGTGTTGCTGGTGATGCTAGCTGTAGTGGGCTTTATGATTGTGAAGGTGTTGCCCCAGGTACAAAACATATACGCTGGCCTTAAAGGGGTGTCTTTGCCTTTGGTAACGCGAGTTCTGCTTGCTATATCGCACTTTGTTACGCACTACTGGTGGATAGTACTAATATTATTAGGTTTGTCGGGCTTTTTTGGTACGCGCTGGATGCGTACACTAGGCGGCAAAACAGTTATAGATAAGCTTAAAATGAAGGCTTGGCCGGTAGGTCCGCTGTTCATGAAGATGTACATGGCACGGTTTGCCCGCACTGGCACCACCCTTATTGCCAGCGGTGTTCCCCTTATACAGATGCTGCAGATTACTGCCGAAGCCGTAAACAACGTGCATATATCGCATTCTATAGATGGCGCCATAGAGAAAGTAAAGGGTGGCAAGGCGTTGTCCGCATCGCTCAAGGGCGACCCTAACTTCTTGGACCTAGTGCCAAACATGCTCCAGATAGGTGAGCAGTCCGGTGCCCTGGAAACCATGCTTGCCAAAGTAGCAGACTACTACGAAAAGGAAGTAGATAACGAAATAAAGACCATATCCACCATAATTGAGCCAGTCATGATGGTCATAATGGGTGTTATGGCGATAACAATAGTCGCGGCAATATTGCTACCAATATACGGCTTGGTCAACCAAAGCGGATTTACAGGGAACTAATGCTGTAAAAAACTATTGCTTTTTTATGCATAAGCGTTTAATATCCAACCATAAGCATTAACTACTAATCAAAGGGGGCATTTGAAATGCTTAAACAACTAAAGAAACAAGACAAGGGCTTTACCATCATCGAAGTGATGATTGTGCTGGCCATTGCCGGACTAATCCTATTAATCGTATTTTTGGCAGTTCCTGCTTTGCAGCGCAACAGCCGTAACACACAGCGTAAAAGTGACATCGGTGCGCTATTAGCGGCATGGCAAGAATATGTTAATAACAACGGCGGCACATTACCGGGGGCTGGTGCTAGCCCAGCATTTGCAACTAACGCCAAGCTTGGTTACTACACTACTCCGGCTAACATCTCGGTTGTAGTATGGACGGCAAACGTTGCCGGTCCGAACGACATTGACAAAGTGGTCTTCTACGAAAAGGGTAAATGTACAGTTCCAAGCCAAACTGGCGGTACGGCTAACCTGGTCGGCGCAGGCTCTACCCGCAGCGTAGCTGCAACATACACTATCGAGCAAGGTGGTGGTACGCTCCTCGACGTTTGCCAGGATTCGTAACCCAAGTACAACGGCTGCATATAGTAAAACAGGCTCTTTGGAGCCTGTTTTTGTGTTAGCATATAGCTAATGGTTATCGCTGTATTAGTTGTGCTGGGGCTGTGCTTTGGCAGCTTTGTGAATGCTTTTGTTTGGCGCTTACATGAGCGCAGGGACTGGGTGCATGAGCGCAGCGAATGCGTGCATTGCCACCACGAACTTGCGGCTAAGGATTTAGTACCTGTTTTAAGCTGGCTATGGCTAGGCGGCAGATGTCGCTACTGCCACAAGCCTATATCTGCCCAGTACCCACTTGTAGAAGCTACTACCGCCGGCTTGTTCATCGTTTCATATGCTTTTTGGCCTTACCTACTTCTAGGAGGCCAGTGGGTTGTGTTTGGTTTGTGGCTAATAATACTTACTGGTCTACTGGCTTTGTTTGTTTACGACCTGCGCTGGATGTTGCTACCCAATAAGCTGGTTTTTCCCTTAACCGTCCTAGCCCTGGTGATGCAGGCGGCTTTGCTGGCGACAGACTGGAAGGGGTTGGCCCAAGCACTCACTGTAACGCTAGCTGTAGCTATAGGCGGCGGCATATTCTATATATTATTCCAGGTTTCGGATGGCAAATGGATAGGCGGCGGCGATGTAAAGCTGGGCTTTTTGCTTGGTTTGCTAGCCGGAACCCCCGCAAAAAGCCTGCTGGTCATATTCTTGGCCGCGTTGGTAGGTAGTGTGGTGTCCTTACCGTTGTTGGCAAATAAGAAGTTGGGACGGAAAAGCAGCATACCGTTCGGCCCGTTCCTTATTATTGGCGGTATCATCACCGTGCTATTCGGTAACCACATAATCGACTGGTATACTCATGCTTTCATACTGGGCGGTTGACCTGAGAGCTAATTAACACCCGTCTGCCGGCTATAATTCCAAGGTCTGCCACTTCTAAGTTGTTTTTCGTTTTCGGTTCGTAGCTATGGCTACGACCAAAAGCCGAGAAAACAACTTAGAAATCACTGCAGCTGCTTGAAATTCGCTCGTAACAGACGGGTGTTAATTAGCTCTAATACGCTTATGGTATAATTCGAGGTAAGGAGAGTTCTAGCCCGCCTATGTTTGTTAGATATATAGGCCAAGCAACCGATGAAACTCAAAATGAACGGTGGTAAAAACAAAGGCTACACAATTATCGAAGTGATGATTGTATTGGCTATAACAGGGGTAATGTTTCTCTTGGCAGCCGTGTTTATAAGCGGTAAACAAGACGAAGTTGCGTTTCGCCAATCAGTTACCGACTTAAACACAGATATTCAGGCAGCTATAAACGATGTGACAAATGGGTTTTACCCCACTGGCTCAGGCGACCAATTTAACTGTTCTGCTGGTGCAGGCGGCAGTCAACCGACCATAGTGGCAGGCACGAATGGCCAGGGGACCAATAATGGCTGTATCTTTTTGGGCAAGGTATTGTACTTTTGGACGGATGCCGGAGGGAGCAAAGGCTATGAAATTATGAGTGTTGCCGGCAATTCAACTGATAGTAGCGGCAACCCGGTACAGTCGCTTGTAGATGCCAAGCCTACCCCTATTATTACTACTGGTGTTGACGCTACGGACTATAAGTCTCTTGAAAACGGCTTGGTATTTCCGGATACCAATGCAGTAAAAGAAAGTTGTTCCGGGTGCAACGACTACGCATTTGCGATATTCAATAATCTCGCAAACAACAACCTTAATAGTTCATCGACACCTGGTGTTAGGGCTGTAAGTTTATATTCAATGGGGTCGCCGCCCGTTACGGCTGGAAAGCCACAAACCGCAGTCCAAAATAGCGTTAAAAACATATCGGACAGCAACATTATAGATAAAGTGACGGTATGCGTAACAAACGGTGACAGACAGGCTTATATAACCATTGGCGGCTCTGGAAAGCTTACAACCGACATCACGTGGGGGGCTTGCCCATGAGGCTTTTACATAGGTTGAACCAAGGTGGCGACACGATTGTAGAAGTGTTGGTGGCGCTTGCAATACTGGGGAGTGCGCTTGGTATAGGCTATGCTGCTGCTTCTAGCGGCCTTAGGGGTACCCAACAGGCTTCAGAACACTCCCAAGCACTCAAAATAGCCCAGGCCCAAGCCGAGATGCTAGAAATAAATAGTGCAAATAGCTCGCTTTATAACACGGCAAATGCCTTTTGCTATAACAGCACGACCTACACCGACTGGACGGGCATCTCTTCGCACCCACCAGCTTCGGCAAGTTCTGATCCTCTGGACAGTACTGACTACCCAGGCGGTTGTATACAAAACTTTTTCCACACATCAGTTGCGTACAGCGGCACATCGCCCAATGATACATTTACCATAACAGTACGCTGGGCAGCTATAACTGGCCATGGTAATGACCAAGTGCAATTAAACTATAGGGTGCACCAGTCTTCCGGTAACGGCGCCATTATAAGTGCCGGGGGAGTTACTAATGCAAGTTCAACACTTGAAGAGTCTGGAATGTCAAATGCCATCGTTGGCTGTAACTGTGGAAACTCAGGACCCAATGGAGATTCTAACGGCTCTACAGATGGCAGTGTTTGGGCTTTTTGGAGTACTGATACTACTGGTGGCAGCGTAACCACCACGACAACAACGCAGCATATTTATATATATGCTCGTCAAGACAAAGCTGGACCGTCTGATGCTTCTATGACTGTCAAGGTAGGTTCACTGGCCGCTCAAACATTCTCTGTGAGCAATACCACACCTTACATGCCGTTCAGTTATAATATCGGTTCTGGCTTGTTACAGGGTACTTACCCGGTAACTATTACATCTAATTATGATTACTGCCCTACCATAACAACGGTCCCATTTACTTGCGGGCCAGACAGTAACTTATACGTAGACAGGGTAGTATTTTCACCAACATGAGCCGCTTATATAACCATCGGTTACAGAAAGGCTTTACTATCGTTGAGCTGATGATAGCGTTGACTATCGTATCGGTCATGCTACTTATAGCTACAACCGTGTTTGTGCACCTCGGTAATGACTACACAAAGGGTATAAACCTTACCCGTACCCAGAATGCTGCTCGTAATATCATAGACCAGGTGTCACAAGAATTGCAGTTTAGTGGGGGCACGCTACAAACAGGTTCCAACGGTGGCTCTAATGCAATTTGTATAGGCAATACCAGGTATAGCTATGTAATAGGCAAGCAGGCTGTGTCTGGAACAACTACAAGCCCTCACGTTTTATGGCAAGAAACCATGCAGCCGGGAGATGCTTGCATGCCACTTAATTTAGCAAATACGCCAGACCCGGCGGCTGTCCCTTCGGGCCCGGGCAAGAACCAGCTTGGTACAAATGGCAAAGAGCTTGTGCCCGACCGCATGAGGCTAACAGGACTATGCGTATCGCAACTAGGCAGCGGGTACCAAGTGAGTGTGTGGCTGGCTTATGGGGACGATGATTTACTATCCGGGCTAGGTGGCACAGCAGATAGTTGTGGCAACAAGCACCAAACTTGCCTGGGTATTACCGGTGACCAGTTCTGCGCGGTTAGTGAGTTACAAACAACGGTTGCGGCAAGGCTGTAATAGGGTACAATGAAGGCAAGAGAGCTTATGCTTATGAAACGACAACAGCTAGAGGAACAAGGCTTCGCATCCATAATTATCGTCATGACCCTGGTAATAATATTGGGGCTTATGGCTATAGGCTTTGGCAGGCTTATGCGTAGCGAGCAGCGCAGCGCACTGGACAGGCAGTTGAGCACCCAGGCCTACTATGCTGCCGAATCGGGTGTGAAGGATGCTATATATGCCATACAAAAGGGCTTCGCGACCTCTAACTCTAACAGTGGCCAATGCTTAACTTCTGCTGACCTCGGCAGTGGTTTTAGCGCCACTGGCAATGTCTTAGATGCAACCACAGGTACGCAGTACACCTGTATTATGGTCGAAACCGAGCCGACTAGTCTGGAGTATAACCCCATAAGCACCGATACGGGCAATACCACAGGTACAAAGTACATTTCGCTGGTAGGGAAGACTATGGACCGCTCTAGTGACCAGATAATAGGCTCGCTTAAAGTCAGCTGGCAGGGTAAAAGTGGCGGTGCTAGCTTTGGCGGCCCTAACTGCGACAGTTCTGGTGTTACATTTCCTGTATCTACAGGCTGGACCTGTGGTCCTGGGGTAATCCGCATTACGCTAACGCCTTTTGCCAATTCGTTTGATAGGGGTTCGCTTGTAAACGGTACCTATACGGTTTTCTTGTATCCACAAAACAATAGCACTGCAGGCACACTAGGCTCGGCAATTTATGTTGCTGGCCAGGCTAACATGAACCAGCAAGGGGCTATAGTAAGCGGTAACTGTAATAGTGCCAACAGTAGCGCAACCACCCCGCGCCAATGTAATGTCTTAATAAATCTTGCGAACTTATCTTCAAGGTTCTTTGTTAGTGTGAAATCATTTTACGTGGATAGCGATGTGGTTATCACACCTTATGCAGATGCAACAGGTAACACCCCTATGCGGCTTAGTGGTGCCCAGGCAACGATTGATTCCACCGGTAAGTCCCAAGATGTTTTGCGCCGTATAAAGGTTGCTGTACCAGAATTTGCCCAGAACTACTTCCCTGAGGGAGCAATAGATGCAGCAGGTCAGATATGCAAGCTCCTACAGGTTGCCCCTGGCACACCCGCCCAAGATGCGGGCTGTGACACCTCACCTTAATCGGTAGTTTTATGGTGGAAACGCTCGTGTACTGACCTTAGGTGTGGGTCGGTGACGTGGGTGTATATCTGGGTAGTGGCAATATTACTGTGGCCTAGCATAGCTTGCACAGACCGGAGGTCTGCGCCGTTCATAAGTAAGTCGGTTGCAAACGAGTGCCTAAGCGTGTGTGGACTAACATGCTTGGTTATGCCGGCCAGCAGGGCATAGCGGGCCACCAGGCGCTGTACGCTGCGCACTGTCAAACGGTGGAAATTGCCGCTCAAATCGACCTTTTTACTACCGCTGTAGCGCACGAACAGGGGTTTGGCATTGTCATCGCGCTTTTCCAGGTAGCGCTGTATCCACTGGGCTGCCTCTTCGCTTATGAATATGGGCCTGTCTTTTTGGCCTTTACCGCGTACCATGAACTCACGACGTTTGAGGTTTATGTGATCTTTATCTAACCCAACTAGTTCGCTTACACGCAGTCCGCTAGAGAACAGTAGCTCAAGTATTGCGCGGTCACGCAGGCCTGGCAGGGAGTCGAGCTTAGGTTGGTCGAACATCCGTTCTAGCTCATCTTCGTTCAGGAATGTGACCTGTTTACGCTTAGTGCGGGCTAGCTCCACCTTGTCGGCGGTAAGGGCCGGGATATCCCGCTTGGCACAAAACTTTAGAAAGCTGCGCAGGGCTATAAGGTGGTAATTTTGGGTGGTTTTGCCCAACTCATCGCTCACGTTAGTGCCCAGGCGGTTGAGCCACAAGCGCCATTTGCGTATCATTTCGGCGTCAATATCGCTGACTTTTATGTCGCCGGCGAAGTCTAGCAAGCGGGTAAGGTAGTGGTCGTAGTTCTGAATGGTCTTTTGTGAGCGGTTTTGCTCTATTTCTAGGTATTCCAAAAAGTCTGTTTTGGCGTTCGCAAATAGCATAAGCTCATTGTAACATTGTGCGACAGGCCGTAGTCATAGCGGCAAACTACTGTCTCTGTTATAATGGCCAAAACTAAAGAAGGAACTTTAATGGAACGAACACTCATTATTGCCAAGCCGGACGCCGTACAGCGGGGTTTGATTGGTGAGATTGTCACCCGTCTTGAGCGCAAAGGCCTTAAGCTTATTGGTATTAAAATGGCCAGTCTAGATGAAGCCATACTTCGCAACCACTATGCCGAACACCTTGAGAAGCCTTTTTATGAAGGGCTTGAGAACTTTATGAAGAGT
>DASSKV010000015.1:0-5040 GCA_035690125.1 Saccharimonadales bacterium (SeqCode)
AATCCAAAATATGCGGCGGGAGCGTGACGAGTTTGTAATACAGACGGTAATGAACGTGGACCAGACTGAACTGCGACGGCTAACCTGGGATAAAGACCTCGACCGCGAGCAGCGTAATGAATATGCGCGGCTGTACAATCAAATCGAAAACTCAGATTACGAAACAGACAACAGAGCCGACTTTGCAGAGCAAATACTATTAACAAAACCAGACAGGTTGTGGACGCCGCAGCGGTTTGGTATTGGAGATGCAGACAACATTGGGCCAATGCAATTTGGCTTTAACATTGTTGATGAAGAGCGTATTTTGACAAGCGAGCGCGACGCGCTTATTAACCGTTTTACCCAAAGGTTCGGGCTGAACCGTCTGCATTTTAGTGATGACTGGTCGCCCCAAGTTGCCTTTATTGATCTAATACAACCGGGTGTAGACGGCCTGCATAAGCGGCTGGCAGCAGCACCTATTGAATTACCTTTGAAACACCCGGGTGCCTACCAAGAAGTTTAGAACATATATTTATGCTATAATTTGCAAACATCGCAAGGAAATAGCATGAGTTATCAAGAACACAACAGATACTCTTACGTACGAGCATATCGTGAAGTTGTAGCATCACTGCGCTTAGAAAAGCTCTCTTATCAATTAGGTAGGGCTGCCTTACATGCAGTTACGCCCAAAGATAGCACATGGCTTAAACTGCCTGACGCGATGGAGGATAGCGCAAGGCCTAAAGAGCAAACGATTGAAGGTATCGATTTACCTAAAATTAAGATATACGAAGCCGATAAATTATGGTTGACTCAATTTGAAGTCATAATGCCACGGTCTGAGCGGAACAACCGAAAGCTGGACCGCTTATATGCACGTATCAAAAATTCTGCCAAACTCCGTAGTGTCAGGGCAAGCCTAAAGGAAACGCACCAAGTTAGTGAGCCGCTTATAGTTCGTGCCCGTAGCTTTGTGGACTGTACAATCCCAGAGCATAGTAATTTAGGCCGGGAATTTGGGTTACAACTAGAAGGACCTCAGAATAACCTTGATTTTTTGATTGCTGAAGAAACAGAAATATATGATTTTGTAAACAGCACCGGCATAGGTAACGAACTAAAGAGGTGGCAGCGTCCCAGAAGTAAAGTGTTACCAATGTTCCGCTTACCACCTGACATTACTCGTGCCCAGTCTGAAATATTTATGGAAATGGCGCAAGGAAGTGTCCCGCGTGACGGTCTGGACGTCCAGCTTAACGTGTTAGATTTACGACCAAAAACTCCAGAATAGCCCACTGGGCACTAGAATTTTTCTTGATTCCTCTGTATAATAAGTCGACTTAAACAGGGGAGTCTGGTGGCTGACGCTATTGTCGTTAAGGGTGCCCGCGAGCATAACTTACAGAATATTGATGTAACCATACCGCGCGATAAGCTGGTTGTTATTACCGGGTTATCCGGCTCCGGCAAGTCATCACTCGCCTTCGATACCATCTATGCCGAAGGCCAGCGCCGCTATGTAGAAAGTCTTAGTAGCTATGCGCGCCAGTTCCTGGGCCTTATGGAAAAGCCAGATGTTGATCAGATAGACGGCCTAAGCCCCGCAATATCCATCGACCAAAAGTCCACCAGCCGCAACCCGCGCTCCACTGTTGCAACCGTAACTGAAATTTATGACTACTTACGGTTGCTGTTTGCGCGCATAGGAATTCCGCACTGCCCAGTCTGCGGTAACCCGGTAGAGCGGCAAACTACCAATGCCATAGTCGACCAAGTAACTGCGCTACCCGATGGTGCCCGGCTGATGGTGTTGGCGCCCGTGGTAATTGATAAAAAGGGAGCCTTCGAACACATACCAGAACAATACCAGCGTGCCGGCTTTGCGCGCGTACGCGTGGACGGCGTGGTGTATGCGCTCGATGAATTTCCCACGCTTGATAAAAACTATAAGCACACCATAGAAATCGTTGCTGACCGCGTAGTCAATAACGAAGAAAGCCGGACTCGGTTAGTGCAAAGCGTCGAGCAAGCACTCGATATTGCCGAAGGCAAACTCAATGTACTGAATGCCGACACCAATGAGCTTACCAGCTATTCGCTCATGTATGCTTGCCCGGACCACCCTGACGTTACCATACCAGAGCTCGAGCCGCGCACCTTTAGCTTTAATAGCCCGCATGGCGCATGCCCGGTATGTACCGGCCTAGGTAACAGGCTAGAGGTTGACCCAGAGCTGGTAATACCAAATGGTAGGCTGACAATAGCCGAAGGCGCTATCCGCCCCTACAACCGCATAAATGTCGATAACTGGTATATGAAAAAGCTTGAGGCGGTTGCCGACAAATACCGCTTTAGCCTGCATGTGCCCACCAGCGAAATCAGCGCCGAAAACATGCAGCGCATAATGTACGGTACGGGCAGCGAAAAATTCCGGGTGAGCCTAGGGCTCGGGCGGTCATTCGAGACTACTTACGAGGGCGTGGTGCCAAACCTGGAGCGCAGGCATAAGGAAACAGAAAGCGACTTTATACGCCGTGACATCGAGCGTTTTATGCAGGAGCGGCCTTGCCACAAATGTAAGGGCTTGCGCTTGAAACCGGAAGCCCTGGCCATAACCGTTGGCGGCCAAAGCATCATGGATGTATGTACGCTCAGTATCGACGACGCGCTTGACTGGTTCAACCATCTCAAGCTCAATGCAACCGAGCAAAAGATAGCCCAGCTGATACTTAAAGAGATTTGCGCCCGGCTGCAGTTCTTGCAAGACGTAGGCCTAAACTACCTGACGCTTCTGCGTAGTGCAACTACCCTAAGTGGCGGTGAAGCCCAGCGTATCCGCTTGGCTACTCAAATCGGCTCTGGCTTACAGGGTGTGCTGTACGTGCTGGACGAGCCGAGCATAGGCCTGCACCAGCGCGACAACGAGCGGCTTATACGAACCCTCAAGCACCTGCGCGACCTGGGCAATACGGTTATTGTGGTAGAACACGACGAGGACACTATCCGCACCGCTGACTACCTACTGGACATTGGCCCTGGTGCCGGTATACATGGGGGTAGGGTTATTGCGGCTGGCGCACCAGGCGAAGTCATGAAAGTCAAAGATAGCATTACCGCCCAATACTTATCGGGCCGCAAGCAAATTGCCACGCCCAAAAAACGGCGTAAAAGCAACGGCAAATCTATCATAATTAAGGGTGCCCGCGAGAATAACTTGCGCGATGTGGATGTTGAAATCCCGCTTGGCCAAATGGTAGTTGTGAGCGGTGTATCTGGCTCTGGTAAGTCCAGCCTTATAAACGACATCCTTGCCAAGGAGCTTTTGGCGCGTTTGCACCGGGCCAACACTGTACCGGGCCGGCATGAAGACATAGAGGGCATAAAGCAACTCGACAAAGCCATAATAATCGACCAATCGCCTATAGGCCGCACTCCCCGGTCAAACCCAGCAACGTATACTGGGTTGTTTACGCCAATACGTGAACTCTTTGCTAGTGTGCCAGAAGCCAAGCTGCGCGGGTATAGCGCTGGGCGCTTTAGCTTCAATGTTAAAGGTGGCCGCTGTGAAAACTGTAGCGGCGACGGCATTATTAAGATAGAAATGCACTTTTTGCCGGATGTATATGTACCGTGCGAAGTCTGCCACGGCCAACGCTACAACCGCGAAGCGCTCGAGATACACTACAAAGGCAAAACCATAGCCGACGTACTGGAAATGACCTGTGAACAAGCACTAGAATTCTTTGGCAACATCCCTGCTATTGCCCGCAAGCTGCAAACACTGGTGGACGTGGGTCTGGGTTACATCCACTTAGGTCAGTCGGCTACTACGCTCTCCGGCGGCGAAGCGCAGCGGGTAAAGTTAGCCACCGAACTCAGCCGTCGCCCTACGGGCCGCACGCTATACATCCTGGACGAGCCAACAACCGGCCTGCACATGGAGGATGTTAATAAACTACTAGGCGTGTTGCATGCGCTAGTAGACGCCGGCAACAGCATGGTAGTTATAGAACACAACCTAGACGTTATAAAGAACGCCGACCACATTATAGATATGGGCCCGGAAGGCGGTAGCGCCGGCGGCCAAGTCATAGCCACAGGCACACCAGAACAAGTGGCCAAAGAAACCAAAAGCTACACTGGTCAGTACCTTGCTAAAATGCTCTAAACAGTTTTCCAGTCCGTTGCTACACCCAAGGCGGACTCGCGCGTGAACATGTTACCCGGGACTTCAAAAAGTTCACGGGCAGCTAGCCTAACGTTACTTCTGTCACGCAATGCAGCGCGGCCTATAGTCATAGTCAGTCTTCCAAGCCAAGGTAATATGTTTAGTGCCCTATTACCATTGATACGTTCTGCCAGCATTCCAGTCCGGGCAATACGCGCCGCAATGTACTGGTTGCTACCTGTTTTGGCGCGGTCATAGGCAGCAGCAATTTGAAACTGCTGGGCACGTTGGGTTGGGCTTGCCGTTACCGCCTTCGTAATTTCACCCAATGCTACCTGCCGCCTTAGTACCAGTTCGCCAAGCCGCCCTATTGTCGCGGCATGCTCGCTTATAACTTCTCTTCGCTGTCTCTTAGAAAGAAAATTGGTTATCTCGCCAACAAATGGCTGCTCCAACCCATCGGCGTAAGGAAGGGTAATCCTTGCTGCCGCTATTAAACGACTCTCTGCATTCTCAAAAAGCATTGCCTTTACATAGGGGCTGGTGGTGAGCAAAGCATCTTTTACATAGGCAACACCATGGTCGCGCATAATCATTCCGGCTTGGGTTTGGTTAGCTGCATCGGCATCATCCAGACCTAGCTCGGATAGCGCAAGCGTATATAGGTCATGGGCTTGTTCGAATTGGCCGTGCCTCACCGCATCAAGAGCCTGTTCATGATAACCGGCGGCCTGCTCATTAAGAGGTAAGTAAGTCATGCGCATATATTTTTAGCAATATAAATGCTTTTTGCAATACTTTGGGCGTCAGCTTTGACGGCGCGTACGGACGGCTTTTATGAGGTGGTACGCACTCGGGCCGAACGATACGATAATTACAGCGGC
>DASSKV010000016.1:0-10957 GCA_035690125.1 Saccharimonadales bacterium (SeqCode)
CCTTCCACGGGCACAGACGGTATTAACGCGACGGCCGTCGATACGACCAATGGCTACATATACTCAGTAGGATACGACAATAGTCCGGGCCATAGTGAATGGAGGATAGATAAGCAAAGCACTACCTCCGGTTCGTCGGCCAGCGGTTTTCCAATAACGGAGAATTTGTCATCGACAGACGCTAAAGCAACGGCTGTTGCACTGGATGTTACAAACGGCTATTTCTACGTGGTTGGCTATAGTAATGGGGCATTCGGGGATGGCTGGCAGATAGAAAAGCGAAGTATGAGCACCGGTGCAGAAGCGACTAATTTCCCTGTTACGGACGACCCGAGTACTGGTTCAGACCGACCAACTTCGGTAGCAGTCGATGGCTCCGCCGGATTTGTATATGTGGTTGGTTTTGATAATTCCCCGGGAAGTTCGGAATGGCGCATAGACAAAATAAATACTTCTACCGGGGCATCAGATCCTAGCTTCCCGATAACCAGTCATTACAGTATTTTCAGTGACCAAGCGCTATCTATAGCATTGGATATCTCCGGGGGTTACATGTATATTGCCGGTTTTGACCAAACACCCGGCTCTACGAATGACGAGTGGAAAATTGATAAGCGAAGCATGTCAACGGGAGCAATGGCTACCAATTTTCCTGTTACTGACGATGTCTCAACGGGTAATGATGTAGCAAACTCAATCGCGGTAGATCCTTCAGGCGGATACATATATGTAGTGGGTTACGACAGTGGGTCTGGCCACCGGTGGAGGATTGAAAAACGAAGCACCACAACGGGAGCGGAAGCTACTAATTTTCCCATCAGTGAGTCGGTTAGCGGTACGGACGCGGCTAACTCGGTGGCCATAGATACTTCAGGCGGTTATATGTATATAGGTGGTATGGATTCGGGGTCGGCTAACGAATGGCGGATCGAAAAACGTGATTTAACTAGCGGGGCTACTACGTCACCGGGATTTGCAATATCCGAGAATCTTAGCTCGGGTGATGATACTGCAACCTCTGTGGCGCTCGATGTATCCGGCGGAAATTTATACGTAGCTGGATACGACAACTCGCCCGGTAATGCGGAATGGCGTACCGAGCAACGATCGATGAGTAACGGGGCTTTGCACAGTACCACTGAGTCGACGCTAGCTGCTCAAAATACCGCAGTTACAGGCAGTTCAATAGGTCAGGGAACAGAATTTCATCTACGCTACCTAGACAATATAGGCAACTCCCAGCTTGATGCCAGCGGCCAAAGCTTTAAGTTGCAATATGCCCAGCGCGGGGTTGATAATTTGTGCGACACTGCCTTTAGCGGCGAAACGTATAGTGATGTAGGCTCATCTGGTGCGTTCAATTACTACGCGAGTGCTGTCGGGAGCGACGGTTCGGCAATTACTGATGATGGCAATGTGACTGACGGGTCGAATACCCGGGTGGCTCAGGATTTGGTTGAATCGAACACCAATTTTACTAACAACCAGGCGGCCATACCGAGCGGTCAGGATGGTTTGTGGGACCTTTCGCTTACTGACGTATCGGCGTCGGGTACGACCGCATACTGTTTTAGGATAGTCAAAAGCACCGGCAGCTTGCTGGATACTTACACAGTCATTCCGGAGATTACCACTGCGCCGCCCAGCTTCAATCAAGATAGTTATCGTTGGTTCAATACCAGCTCCACGACCACGGCCGGCACTACGCTGGCCGCCATTAATACCATAGCCAGTGCACCGGCGCAGGGAACGCCTGTTAGGTTGAGGCTGCTGGTCGGGGTAGCGAGCGCGCCACTTAGCTCAAGTGGCCAGAGTTTTAAGTTGCAGATTGCCACCGCTGCAGGGCCGCCGGGTTCTGCTACATGTTCAAGCAGTATGGCATATAGCGACGTTACTTCTACCAGCGGGGCATTCAGGTACTACGATAACACAAGTATTACTGATGGCGTTGCCATGGTAGCCAGTGCTAATGACCCGACTGCAACAACTGTTAACACGCAAAACTATGTTGAAAGTAACACTAGTTTTATCAACGGGCAATCATCTATTGTGGTTGGGGCAGATGGCGAATGGGATATTTCACTTGTAAATGCCGCTGCGTTTGCGAACACAACTTACTGCTTCAGGGTTGTTACTAGTGCCGGCTCTGTGCTTAGCAACTACAATCATCTTCCCGGAATTACAGCGACTTCCACTCCTATAACTGACCAGCAGCTACGGGGAGGGGAGTGGTTTGACAGTTCAATTGCTTCCGGCGACCCGGACCAGCCGTTTTACTGGTAGGTTAGCGCAAACCGGCTTGTATGTGGGCCAAGCGGTTGTTTATGCCCTGAAGTTTGGCATTTAACGTGCCTATTTGGCTGAACCAATAGGCCTGGCGGTTTTTGATAATTGCGTTTTGTACCTGGGCAACGGTTTGCTGCCAGGCGCCGGTATTGCCGTCGTTGGTAAGGTTTATGCGGGCTTGTTCTAGTAAATCCAACTGTTTTACGAGCTCGTCTTGCGTGGTATCGCTTGCCAGGGAGATGGCGCCGAGTTGGCCGCGTGCTTTGGCTATGCCATCCTGGGCTTTCTGCAGCCTAGTGTTTGTGTCGCTGCTACCTGCCATAAAGTTTTTAAAGTCTATACTGCCGTTGTACTCAAGGGTTTTTTGCAGGGCCGAAAGCACGGTGTACTCATGGGTAGTTAGCTGGGTTGCGGTGCTTAGGCATTGCACCCCTTGCGAATAATATTTGCTAATAGTTCCTTGTGGCGTACCGCTCAGGCGAGCAACTATGCCTGCGGATGGCGGGTTGAACCGCAAATTGTCCAGCGTACCTCCTGCTTTTTTAAGCTGGCCAATCTGGTAGCTTACGGTACCGCCGCTTTGGGCGGGTTCTATGGCCGAGGGGCCGGGTAGCTGCTGCAGCGTGCTCGCGGCATCTAGTAATACCTGGCGTGAAGTTTGCAGCTGTTTTTTTGTCCGGGCCGGCTGGCTGTGGAGCCACCAGGCGCCAACCGCTAGAATGGCTAAAATTATTAGCACTGCAGTTGGCCAATAAGTTTTAACGAGCCTCCTAAACGTAACCATGATGCAATTATAGCGGACTGGCCTAAACTATATAAACCTACCCCTGGTATTTGTTGTTAAATTTTGGTAGCATAAGAAGTATACGCGGGCTACCCGTGTGAAGTGGAAATAAATACATGGCTAACAGGGGCGATTATAGAACGTCTATATCTGTTGATAGGGCAGGTGGGGCGGAGCAGGTCCCAAAAAATAGGCAAAATGTTGATATCATGCCCGCCAAAGGTACGCCTAAGGCTAGATATACCCCTGTGGTTATTGCCGATACTCATACTTCTCTTACTTTTGGCCGCAAAAGTAACAAAACACGCCTCCCGGACGGACCTCGCGAGGAGCTTCCAGCAACGTTTGCCGCGCCGAAAGAGCGCAAGCGTCCCTCACATTTTTTAAAGGAGGTTCGGGCAGGCTTTCGGCTTTACTCGGCAAAAGTTACCTCCAGCTCTTCGGTGCTCCTTAAGGTCGGCAGCACGGCTGCAAAGCTACTTAAACCTATAGCCTATCACCTAAAACCTCTGTTTAAGCCCCTAGCAAGCTTATGGCGTGCCCCTGTAGTTATTCGTACCCGTAAGGTTGTAGCTAAAATCCTATTTCCTATTTCCTATTTCCTAGTTGCTGGCACAAAGCGCGCCCTGCGCTTTGTGCAAAGCTGGCCTGTCTGGTTGCGCCGGGGCGTTAGTGCCGCCCTGGTAATCAGTTTAATAACCGGCGGCTACTTATATGTCCATAACCAGCAGTACAAATTAAGTACGGCAGAGCAAAAACTCTTGGCCTTACCGAGCGTCGACCTCAAGATGGTTAAGGAAACCAAGGACGGGTTTACCTACAACCATGCTGCCGAGCAAAAGGTAGATGGCCACAGCATAACTACCGCCGCTGCTCCGGCAGACAGTACCGGCAAATTCCCATACGAAGTCACGTTGCCGCACAACGAAAGCGCCGGCATAAAGTTCAGCGACAGCAGCGGCGACCTCAGCTTTACCATGAAACCGAACTTTTCGACTGCTGCCGGCCGGGAAGACAAGGGCAGGGTCATCTACCCAGAAGGCCTCAATAGCGTGCATGCTTATACCTTTAAGCGCAACGGTATTAAGGAAGACATCATTCTCAGCAAGGCCCCAAGCAGCGACACATATACTAAAACCTGGACTTTGAATTTAGGCGATAAACTCGAAGCCAAGATGTTACCAAACGGGGCAATAGGTATATACAGTGCCGACTCCATGCTGTTCGGTAATGTACAAGCTAGTGATGCTAAAGACCAGGCGCTTATAGACAAGGCCAGGAAGAACGGCCAGAAAACTAATCTGGCCTTCGTGATTCCAGCGCCCTATGTAACTGATACGAATGGTCAGAAGGACTACCAAAACATAAAGTTTAACCTGAATGGCAATGTGCTGAAGTTAACAGTACGTGGCATGAAGGTTCGTACTTATCCGCTCAGCATTGACCCGACACTTGTGGTGACTACTACCGCAGATTTCCTCACCGGGATGGATGATGACGGCATGATTGACTGGACTACAAGTGGGCAAATTAATAGGAATGACTTAGGTTATGGTATGCCAATCACACTTGTCCAGCAAACAAGTGCCTTTACTACTTCGCGGCAAGGCAATACATCGGCTGTCTACAACGGTTATCTTTACATTGTAGGAGGCTATAATGGAGCCAGTACCTATTATAATGATATTTCATACTGTCCATTCAACACTGATGGTTCAGTCGGCACTTGCACCCAACAAACCAATGCATTCACTACGGGTCGTTACGCTCACACAACGGTCGCCTATAACGGATATCTTTACATCGTAGGGGGCTATAACGGCTCAGGCGCTGGCACTCTGAACGACATCCAGTATTGCCCACTGAATGCCAATGGTTCAGTCGGCGCTTGCACCCAACAAACCAACGCCTTCACCACAGCCCGAAACGGGCATAGTTCTGTTGTCTACAATGGCTTTCTGTACATTATAGGCGGTACCGACATTAGTGGTGTGAAACAAAACGACATCCAGTATTGCCCATTGAATGCCAATGGTTCAGTCGGCACTTGCACCCAACAAACCAATGCCTTCACGACGCCCCGTTACTACCACACCTCAGTTATTAATAATGGCTATTTATATATTATTGGCGGACAGGGAAGTTCGAATGCAGCAGGTTGTGATTCCGGTGGATTTTGCAGTGATATAATTTACTGTCCATTCAACACTGATGGTTCAGTCGGCACTTGCACCCAACAAACCAGTGCATTCACTGCTGGACGCGACCATCATGCGACAATTGCTTACAAGGGCTACATGTATATCAGCGGTGGCCAACACAATAATATCGATACGCTGTGTAACCCCAGCGCAAACACCAACTGTACTGATATAATGTACTGCCCATTCAATAGCAACGGCAGTGTTGGTGCCTGCACCCAACAAATCAGCGCTTTCAGCAATCCGCGCTACTGGCACACCTCTGTCATTTATCAAGGATATTTTTATATAATTGGGGGCATTGTTAATGGGACACTGCCAAATGATATATGGCATGGGTCGCTTGGTAAATATAATTCACTTCAGCTCACTACGACACAGCAATCTAATGCATTCACGACAGCCCGGTGGGAGCATACATCGATTGCCTACAATGGCTATCTATACATAATTGGCGGCTGTTCAGACTCTGGCTGTGGAGTATTTAATAACGACATCCAATATTGCGCATTTAGTTCCAGTGGCTCTGTCGGTGGCTGTACAAGGCAGACTAGTGCATTTACCTCCGCTCGCGGCGGCCACACTTCGGTCGTCTACAACGGGTATCTATATATTATCGGCGGCAATGCGGGAGGGACATTGCAAAACGACATCCAATACTGCCCGCTCAATACTAACGGTTCTGTGGGCGCATGCACACAGCAAACAAACGCTTTTACTACGGCCCGATGGGAATTTGCCTCAGTCGTCTATAACGGCTATTTATATATAGTAGGCGGTTATGGCAGTGGGGGTGTTATACAAAACGACATCCAATATTGCCCACTGAACGCCAATGGCTCTGTCGGTGCCTGTACTCGGCAAACCAATGCATTCACTTCCGCTCGATACGGTTTTGCCTCAGTCGTCTATAACGGTTATCTATACATTATAGGTGGGTATGATAATGTAACCCAATATAATGACATCCAATACTGCCCACTCAACAGTAACGGCTCGGCTGGTACCTGCACACAGCAAACAAACGCTTTCACGACGGGTAGAGCTTACCTAAGCTCAACAGTAAATGGTAATCTGCTTTATATAATCGGTGGCCAGGGCGGTAGTAATTGGAATGACATCCAATACTGCCCACTCAACAGTAACGGCTCGGCTGGTACCTGCACACAGCAAACAAACGCTTTTACAACAGGTCGGTACGGGCATACATCCATAATTAACAATGGCTATCTTTATATTGTTGGAGGTATTCAATCCTCAACACCCTTAAATGATATTCAGTATGAGCCGATAACGGGGGGTACACTTGGGCTAGCCGGTGGCACCACCCAGCAAACAAGCGCTTTTACAAGCGCACGGTGGGGCCAAGCTGCAGTAGTTTACAAGGGGTACCTTTACATTAGTGGAGGATCCGCGGCTGCAAATGCTACCGGATGTGATAGTAGCGGAAAGTGTAATGATCTTCAGGCCTGCCCAATAAATTCGGATGGAAGTATAGGGTCGTGCACCCAAAAACTTAGTGCTTTTTCACCTGCAAGATACTTCCATAGCTCCGTAGCCTATGAGGGGTATGTCTATATAATAGGTGGTTTTGGCGCTCCGGGTACGGGTTGCGGAGGTGTCGCAGCGGCTTGTGGTGATATATGGCGTTGTCCGGTGAATGGCTCCACTATGTCAGCTTGCACTCAGCAAACAAGCGCCTTTACCACTGCGCGATATGAGCATAGCTCTGTTATTTACAATAACTATCTATACATCATAGGAGGAAGTGACAATAGTGGTACTGCACTAAATGATATCCAGTATTGCCCCGTTGGTACGAGTGCTGCAGTGGGTAGCTGCACTCAGCAAACCACTGCTTTTACTTCGGCGCGGGGACTCCAGACATCGGCAGTAAATAACGGATATCTGTACATAATAGGAGGTAGTGCGGCGTCGAGCGCTACAGGCTGCAACTCTTCGGGTTATTGCAATGATATCCAGTACTGCCCGCTAAATAGCAACGGGTCTGTTGGGACTTGCACACAACAAAAGAATGCATTTGCAGTTCCACGATTTGGCCATAGCACCATCGTTGCTAACGGCTATCTGTATATTGTAGGAGGATATAACGGCAGTGGGCTTAACGACATCCAGTCATGCCCCATCAACTTGAACGGTTCTGTTGGCACGTGCAACCAGCAAGCAAGCGCCTTTACAACCGCACGTTATTACCTTGCTGCAGGATATATGAACGGATACCTCTATATTGTAGGGGGGAATGGCGGCGGTGTTTCACAAAATGATATACAACGGCTGCCCCTTACGACTAGAGGTTTCGGCTCACTGGGTGCCGCCACACAACAAACTAATGCATTTACAACTGCGCGAGATCATAATACGTCGGTCGTATACAAAGGGTATCTGTATATTATAGGCGGTAAAGATAATAGTGGTATAAGACAAAACGATATTCAGTATTGCCCGATCAACGCTAACGGCTCAGTAGGAACCTGCACCCAACAAACAAATGCTTTCACAATTAGATATAGGAATGCAACAGTGGTTGCAAATGGATACATTTATATAATTGGTGGCACAAATACTGCCAATGCTACAGGCTGCGATGCTAATGCTAACTGTAACGACATTCAGTATTGCCCGATCAACGCTAACGGCTCAGTAGGAACCTGCACCCAACAAACAAATGCTTTCACAACACCTCGCTATGGTCTTACAGCTGCTACCTACAATAACTATATTTATATAATTGCAGGTATCGGAGCAGCTAATGCTACGGGATGTGATTCCAATACGTATTGTAATGACATCCAATACTGCCCACTGAACGCTAATGGCTCAGTAGGAACCTGCACCCAACAAACAAATGCCATAACAGCTGGCCGCGACGAGCACGCTTCCATCGCCGTTAATGGATATCTATATATAGCTGGCGGCAATAATAACTTTAGTTCTGGCTCCGGCTGTTTAGGCCTCTGCGACGACATTGCATACTGTCCGCTCAATGCCAATGGTTCCGTCGGCACATGCATCGAAGAGTTTAATGCGTTGGGGTCGCCCCGAGAGGGGCTTTCACTAGCCGCCTATAACGGCTATTTATATGTTGTGGGCGGCTTCGACCAGGGGGTAACGGGCAGTATCTTAAATTGCCCTATCAACACCAACGGTTCTACTGGCACTTGTGCGAATCAAAGCACAGCTTTTACAGGGAGATATGATGGAGCGGCTACCGTTGCAAACGGGTATTTGTACAACGCTGGGGGCTCTAATGGTAATACTCAAAATGATATTCAGTATTTGCCAATAAATGGACCGCCTCTTAAGGCAAAATATGAGCGCGTGATGGATATAGGTTACCTATCGCAAAATTTAGCATCCGTTATATATAATGGGGCAACTAACTGCTCTGCGTCGCTCAGCTACAAGACGGCCGATGCAAGCGGAGTATTCGGCAGTGCCACGACAATTACAAACACCACAGCCGGCACATCTTATAATCTTAATGTCGCCAACAAAAGATATCTATGGCTATCTATTACGATGGATGATAGTTTATGCGGCACTAGTTCAAATGTTACCGATATTACACTTACATATACGGGATACCCCGCAGCCCCTACCTTGAGTAGCCCCGGCGTAGGTGCCACAGGCGTAAGTACGGCGCCTACATTTCAATTTAGGTCCACTGACCCGAATAATGATTACTTGCGCTATAAGATAGATGTTTGCTCAGCTTCTGACTGCTCAAGTATAGTGCGAACTATAGACCAAACCGCTAGCCAAACGGGCTGGAGCGGGCAGGACGCCCAGACAGGTACTGCGTATGTTGGCAGTAGCACAATTACGAGTTCCACGATGGCGAACCATACATATCAAGCAACATTGCTAAGCCCAGGCACGCAGTATTGGTGGCGGGCCTATGCAATAGATCCCGGCGGAGATAATATATGGAGCTCCGCATCGGCAATCCAGGCCTTTACTACTAATTACGCTCCAGCAGCTCCAACGCTCATTGAGCCTGCTAATTCTGCGGTAGGCATTTCCACATCTAGTGCAAGCTTCAAGCTGCGTGCTTCGGATAGTGATAATGATTACCTGAAATACAAAATTCAGATTTGCTCGGATGCCAGCTGTAATACAGTAGTGCAAACATTTGACCAGGCAAGTAGCCAGTCTAACTGGTTCGGCCAAGATACCCAGGGTGCTACCGCATATGTAGGCAATTCTAATTTGGCTAATTCGACAATAGCTACTTACGGCTTCCAGTCGCCCTCTCTTCAGACCAATACCCAATACTGGTGGCGGGCTTATGCCATTGATCCCGGCGGCAGCAATAGCCTGAGCAGTCCTTCAGGTATTAATACTTTCACTACTGCATCGGGTGAAACGTTCTTAAGGGGTGGATTTAACCTTAACGGAGGCGTACGGTTTGGGCCTTAGCGCTTTACGGTTATGGTTGTAAATGGTAGGATATAGCTGAAAACGTGAGAAAATAGAAACAAGGGAAACAAGCAAACATGGGGCACGTAATAGCGGTACTGAACCAGAAGGGCGGGGTAGGTAAGACTACCACGGCTATTAACCTGGCGGCCTACCTGGCCAAACAGGGGAGCAGTGTGCTTTTGGTGGATTTGGACCCGCAGGGCAATGCTACCAGCGGGCTTGGTGTACAAAAAGCGAACATAAAGCATGGCACGTATGAGGTTTTGCTTGGTAAAGCCGAGCTGGAGCATGCGCTACACGAGGCTGTGGCCGAAGGCGTGTTTGTGCTGCCAACAGCCCAAAACCTGGCGGCTGCCGAGATAGACCTGGTAAACCACCCGGAGCGCGAGTTTGCGCTTAAGCGAGCGCTGGAGCGCAGCAGCCACGACTACGTACTTATAGATTGTCCGCCGGCGCTGAGCTTGCTAACCGTAAACGCGCTAAGTGCCGCCGACAGCTTGCTCATTCCGGTACAAGCCGAATACTACGCACTTGAAGGTTTAGGCCAGTTGCTGGATGTGGTGCAACGTGTGCGACAGGGGCTGAACCCGAACTTAGAGCTGCTGGGTGTGCTAATGACGATGTATGACTCGCGAACCAGTTTGAGTGACCAGGTTAAGGGCGAAGTGGCGAACTACTTTGGCGACAAAGTGTTTGACGTGGTGGTGCCCCGCAATGTGCGTCTGGCCGAGGCGCCAAGCCATGGTAAGCCCATAAGCCAGTACGACAAATGGAGCAAGGGCGCCCGGGCCTACAAACAGCTAGCCAAAGAGGTGCACACCCGCGCCAAGAAAGGCAAAAAATAATGGCAAAGCACGGCCTCGGAACCGGTTTGGGGTCACTGATACCTGAAAACTTCGATAGTTCATTGCTAGTAAGTGAAGACGAGCGTATACAAAAGCTGGATATTAAGGCGGTGCAGCCGCACGCCGGACAGCCGCGGACGCATTTTGACGAAGAAGCTCTGGCCGAACTGGCAGTATCCATTAAAAACCATGGCATCTTGCAGCCGTTGGTTGTAACGCCTTCGAGCGGCGGCAAATACACCATCATCGCTGGCGAGCGCCGCTGGCGAGCTGCTAACAAGGCCGGCCTTAAGAATGTACCGGCAATAGTACGCACGCTAAAAGAACTGGAACAGCTGGAAATAGCCCTGGTTGAAAACGTGCAGCGCGTGGACCTAAGCCCGCTTGAGCAAGCAGTA
>DASSKV010000017.1:0-9160 GCA_035690125.1 Saccharimonadales bacterium (SeqCode)
TAGTAATAAATTAAGCGGAGTAAGCTTGGCACAGGCTAAAGCAAAGAAGAAGGCGGACCAATATAATGACCCTAAGCATAACTACTTGCAGTATTGGGAAGGCCGCGAGTACGAGCACGCCGCCGAAGAGATTGCCTTAAAGAAGCTGTTAAAGGGTAAACACTTTGGTACGGCAGTAGACATAGGTGGTGGTTACGGCCGCTTGTGCGTGTTTTTGGAAAACTACGCAGATAAAGTCGTGCTGGCCGAACCTAGCCAGCAACAACTGGATATAGCCAAAGATTACTTGCGTGACCACCCAGAGATTGACCGCAAGCTTATGCAAGCCGATGACCTACAGTTCGAAGACGGCTCCATAGATCTCCTGACCATGATTCGCGTTATGCACCACTTGCCAGACCCGACTGTCGAGTTCAACGAAATAGCCCGGGTGCTATCGGCTGATGGCGTCGCTATTGTCGAGGTAGCTAACTACATACATATCCGCAACCGCATGAAGCACGTCCTCCGTGGCGAACGGATGCCAGTAAAACCTGTCGATATCCGTTCCGAACAAAACCGGCGCGAGGACGAAATAGCTTTTGTAAACCACAACCCGTATACAGTCGTACGCCAGTTGGCGCACGCCGGGCTCAAGGTAGAGGAGACCTTGTCGGTATCAAACTTGCGGAGTACGACGCTTAAGAAGCACGTACCGCGTGGCCTTATGCTCGGCTTCGAAAAAGTTATGCAGCGAACGCTCTCCGGTGTTTATTTCGGCCCAAGTATTTTCTTCCTTGTGCGCAAGGGATAGACGTATACTTGTCATATGACATTGACCAGTCCTGTGACTGATATTAAGGGCGTAGGTGCGCAGCTGGCAAACAAGTTTGTGGGTTTGGGTATTCACACTGCTGGTGACCTCATAGATTATTTGCCGCGACGATACGAAGATTATTCAAACCTCACGCCCATAGCAAAGTTGCGCCCTGGCAATGTAACCATACAGGCGGCAATTACCCAGACTGCGGGTCGCTATGTTCGGCGCGGCATGCACATAACCGAAGCCATTGCCAGCGACGAGACTGGCAGTACTCGCCTAGTGTGGTTTAACCAACCGTACCGGGCCACTGCGCTCAAACCAGGCCAGACATACTTTATATCTGGCGATTACGAACTCCGCCGCCAGCGTTTTTCTATTTTAAATCCTGCAGTTGAGTTAGCTAGTGATTTTCCGGTCAATACGGCGCGCATAGTGCCAATATATAAGGAAACAAAGGGTTTAACATCAAGGCAGATACGTACAGCTGTCACACAGGCATTGCCGCTCATCCGGCATCTACCTGAAACCTTGCCCACATGGCTTATGAACACGCACAAACTGCTTGGCCGCAGTGCTGCTATAGAGGCCATGCACTTCCCCAAAAGCAGCGAGGACATTGCAGCCGCCAAGCAGCGGTTAGGGTTTGAGGAAGTGTTCCGCCTAAGCTTAGCAAGCTTGCTCAACAAGCAAGAAAACCAGCAGGAGACCGGACTGGCTATCCCATTTAACGAACAGTTGGCCAAACAGTTCGTTGGTCACTTACAGTTCAAGCTTACCAATGCCCAGCGCAAAGTCATCTGGCAGATTTACCTGGACATGCAAAAGCCGATGCCTATGAATAGGCTCATAGAGGGCGATGTCGGTTCGGGTAAAACTGTAGTGGCGCTCATGGCTGCCCTGATGGCGTTGGAGCAGGGCTACCAAGTGGCGTTCATGGCACCAACCGAGCTGCTTGCGCGGCAGCATGCCGAGACTATATATAAACTGCTTGAGCCGCTGGGCTACCAGGAACACGTCGGGTTGCTAGTTGGCGGCATAAAGCCGGCGCAAAAAAAGACCGTCCAAACGGCTATAGCAACAGGTATGGTCAGGCTTATTGTAGGTACCCAGGCGCTCATCCAGGAAAAAGTCGATATGCATAAGCTCGCTCTCGTTATTGTAGATGAGCAGCACCGCTTTGGGGTCGAACAACGCAAAGCGCTCATGGCCAAGGCCGGCCACATGCCACACGTCCTTAGCCTCACGGCCACTCCCATCCCCCGTTCGTTGGCCTTGACGCTCTACGGCGAGATGGATGTATCTATCCTTAGCGAAAAACCGGGCGGCAGGCAACCGATAATTACCCGCATCATTTCACCGAACTCACGAGCCCAGCTATACGAGAAGATAAAAACTGAACTAGATGCAGGAAGGCAAATGTTTGTGGTCTGTCCACTTATAGCGGAGTCTGAGGTCCTAAGCGCCAACTCAGCCGAAAAGGTCTATGAAGACATGAGCCTCAAAGACTTCAAACAGTACCGTGTCGGCCTGCTGCATGGCAGGATGAAGCCCGACGAAAAAACTAAAATTATGGAGCGCTTCGTAAACCATGAGCTGGATATCCTGGTTTCCACAACGGTAATTGAAGTAGGTGTAGACGTGCCGAATGCCACAGTCATGCTTATAGAAGGTCCCGAACGTTTTGGGCTTGCACAGATACACCAGCTTCGCGGTAGGGTGGGGCGAGGCAGCCACCAAGGGCACTGCTACATGCTTATGAGTGACAGCAGCGCCCCGAGCCGACGTCTGCGTGCTCTCGAAGCCAGCCAGGATGGCTTTAAGCTCGCAGAGCTAGACCTCGAGATCCGCGGCCCTGGGGCTATATACGGTACCTTGCAACACGGCCAGCTCGACCTGCGCGTCGCCAAGCTAACTGATACCAAACTAATAGCTAGCGCACGGCAGGCTGCCCACGAATTCCTCGAAAGGGGCGAAAACTTGCTACAATATAAAGAGTTAGCGGCCCAAGTTGAACGCTTGCGGGCCGTCACAAACCTAAACTAGGAACCACATTGTACGCAATTGTTTTCCATGCCCACCAGAAGATAAACCGGACTTCTCGTCGCCATTTGCAAAAGCTTTTGGGGGATAACCAGTTTTTCCCCAGTGCGCGCAGCATTATGCATTTCGAGGGTAAGAATGGCCCGGATGCTGCAAAGCTCAAAAAACAGCACCAGGACCAACCTTGGCATTTTGTGGACCCTTTTAACGACGAAGACGACCAACTGAACCAGTTAATAGAGCAACACTATAACGAGCTGGTCTCTGCTTTAAAACAACAAGACTTGGTGCGCAGCTCATTCGAAGCCTCGTGGTTGGCCCATGCCCTAGTCGACGGCCTTACGCCTGCCCACCATTACCCCTACGAAGAAGAGCTAGCAAAACTGCGTGGCGGCGAAGAGCGCCACACACGCAAGGGCCTCGTTGGCCGCGGTTTTGTTAAGGGTGACACTATGTTGGAATCATGGCAGCGTAGCCTAAAGCTGGTGGGTCCCAAAGGCTTACTGACTACTCATGCGCTGTTTGAGGCAGGGGCATGGGCCATAATGCGCCCATTGCGTTTGTACAAGGCTATGCCAACTGCCGAGGAGCTAGCAAATATACAATCCGAGGGCGTGGCCGCAGTATTCCGCGCGACTGCCCGCGAAATTGCCGAACTGCAAATATACCACCGTTTTATTGCTAGGGGCTGGACTTTGACGCTGCGCAGGGATGTGCGGCGCGAGCTAGCCCCTCGTATGGTCCGCATGGTCACCCTTGCCTGGTATGCAGCGGCAGCCCAGGCAGCAAAGGAACAACCTGCGGCATGAGAATCATTGCCGGCCAGCTAGGCGGGCGGGTGTTTGACTCGCCGCGCGGCCACCGCACCCACCCCATGAGCGACCGCATGCGCGGCGGCTTGTTCAATACGCTAGGAGACATAGAAGACCTTACTATACTCGATGCCTTTGCAGGCAGCGGCGCTTTAAGTTTCGAGGCCATTAGCCGTGGCGCCAACCATGCGACTGCTGTGGACATTGATAAAAACGCTGCTACCACAATTGCCGATAATGCCATTGCTTTAGGTGTTGCCGACAGGGTAAAGGCTATCCGCGCAGGTGTTGCTTCCTGGCTCGAAACTACTCAGGATAACCATTACTTTGATATTATTACTGCCGACCCGCCATATGATGATCTACAAGACATGGTTTTGCAGAAGCTAGTAAGCCGGCTTAATCCAACTGGCATTTTTGTATTATCATGGCCAGGTAAGGCAGAGGCTCCCCTTTTTGATAACTTGGAGCTAGTGCAGCAAAACAACTACGGTGACGGCCAGCTTCTGTTCTACAAAGCTATTTAACGGCAACAGACGGCACGCCGGTAGTAACTTCCTTGTATCGCACTGCTGGTGCGCAATAGTAGGCGATACCTAAAATGGCGCTTATGATACTGCCGAGGACAGGAATAATCCCGGGTAAGCCAATAAGGAAAGTTACCCCTATAAGCCCCCAGAGTGCTCCGGAATATTTCTTCGATACTTCGGCGCTTTGGTTCATCGCTTCATTGATGCCTAAATCTTTATCTACAAGAAAATATGGAGCAAGTATGTAGCGTCGTAACATATAGAAGCCGGGCACTATCAGCAGTAAGAAACCAACAAATATTATGAGGCCCATAACGATAGACAAGCCTAAAAAGCGTATCGCGAAATTCAGTCCGTTTTTCAGTGCATCGCTCACGCCTACCTTAACGCCATTGGCACTTTTTACCTGCAGGTAGACTAACGCCGGCCCAATAAGGGCCATCCATACCAATCCGACTACTCCCCCCACCGCGAAGGCTGTGGCGGCGCCAGCTCCTAGGCTGCCAGTCGGGTTCCTACTTAAGGCTCCTGTACCAAATAGCATCGCTACGATAATGAAATAAAGCGCCGCTGACAAAACACTAAGTGCTATAAAAGTTACCAGGTTTAACTTTACTGCTTCCCAGCTTGGTTTAAAAAGTGCGAACGCGCTAGGTAATTTATTCGTATCACCTGCATTAGTGGCTGCTGGCGGTTCTACCTGGGGAGGTGTAGGGTTTGTTATAGGCTCCGGGCTAATGGGTGATGCTTGTTCTGGGGGCGTACTAGGTTCCATGAAGGCTCCTTGTTGTTATTGTTGCTGCCCACTATTACGCATATGGTTGTTTGTGTCAAACGGTGGTATATTTCAAACAGAATGAGTAAACCTTATGCTGTCGTTTTTGCCGGGGTACCGGGAAGCTCAAAATCCATAGTGGCGCATGAGCTATCATGCCAGTTCGGGTTACCCATATACAGTACTGATAATGTTCGGTTCGAAGTGCGTGAAGACTTACGGGCAGACACAATCAACCGGCCCGATGCCCTGCGTGAATTCAACAAGCGTAATTCTGATAGGTGGAAGGGGTTTTTGGCCTTGCAGCGGCCAATTATACGAGACGGGAGTGTTGATAGGACTTGGCCGGATGTTAAATCCGAGTTGCTGGCGGCTGGCTATGATTGGTTCATGATAGATATGGAACTGTCGCAGGAGTTTATAGAAAAACTTTATAAAGATACCGGCAGGCCTGTCGCAGTACAGCAACTGCCCATGTATTTAGCTCAACACAATTCATTTATGGCAGATTATGAGCAAGACGTAGACGTGTTTATTACTGATGATAATTTTCATAATAGGCGGGCTGTTGCAGTGGCAGGGCTGCAGCGTTACCTGGATACTGCAGGCGCTGTAGCAATTTAGCGGCTGTCCCTGTAAAATAGTGCAGACTACCTCGCGCGGGTGGTGAAATGGTAGACACGCTAGCCTTAGGAGCTAGTGCCGCAAGGCATGGAGGTTCAAGTCCTCTCCCGCGCACCACTTTTTTGATGAAGCATTACGTTATATATGTTCCTGGGCTTGGCGACAACAAGTATTTCGTGCAAGGCATTTTAGTGTATGTATGGCGTCTATATGGCGTTAGGTCGGCTACGCGCACCATGAATTGGCTCGATCCTGAACTATTTGAAGAAAAGCTTACACGCTTGCTCGTAGAAGTTGATGAAAAATTAGCTAAAGGATACAACGTGTCGTTAGTGGGCGCAAGTGCCGGTGCCGGTGCGGTGTTAAATGCCTACGCTGCGCGTAAAGGCCAAATAAGCGGCGTAGTAAGCATTTGCGGCAAAATCCTCCATGCCGAAACGGTTAGCGATACAACGTACCGCCGCAACCCGGCATTCAAAGAGTCTATGGATATGCTGCCGGCGAATTTAAATTCATTAGACGTTGCACAGCGCAGCAGGATATTGTCACTTCACCCCAAAGCCGACCCCTCTGTGCCGGTCAAAGATACATTTATAGAAGGCGCGCATGAAAAAACTATGCTGGTCATTGGTCATACGGTTGGCATACTGACTGCGCTAAGCCTGTACGGCCCGCAGATATGCAAATTTTTAAAGCAGCAAGCTGGCTCTTCGCTGTAGTATACTTAAAAACAACTTATGGCTTTACCAACACAACCATATAAAGGTGCGCGCGATTTTTACCCGGAAGACAAGCGGCTGCAGAAGTATATCTTTGGCAAGCTGCGCGAAACGGTCGAAAAATTTGGTTACGAAGAATATGACGCGCCTATTTTAGAACCGCTGGATTTGTACTTGGCTAAAACGGGTGAAGAAATTGTTAACGAGCAGACATATACGTTCGAAGACCGCGGCGGCCGCAAGGTTGCGGTGCGGCCGGAAATGACACCTACCGTTAGCCGCATGGTCGCCGCCAAGCGCCAGGAGCTGGCGTACCCCTTGCGTTGGTACAGCATCCCAAACCTATGGCGCTACGAGCGGCCGCAGCGCGGACGGCTGCGCGAACACTGGCAGCTCAATGTCGATTTATTCGGCATTGGTGGTCCCGAAGCCGAGTACGAAACAATAGTGTTAACCGATGAAGTGTTTAAAGCTTTCGGTGCTAAGCGCGACATGTACACCATCCGCCTCAACAGCCGCAAACTGGTTGACTTCATACTGCACGAATACCTAGGCTTGCCCGAAGTTGAGGCAGGTATGATAGCTAAACTGATAGACCGCATGCACAAAATAGATCGTACCGATTTTATTGCCAAGGCAGATGCCATCTGCAGCCCCACCGAGCGCGAAGCCGGCGTGGTAGAAAAGCTGCTGGACGTGCTGGCTGCCAAGCGCTTTACTGCGCTGCCGCAGCAAGTCCAGACCCACCCAGCCGTGCAAGACCTTAAGGACATGTTGGAGCTGCTGGAAGGCGCTAGTATTACAAATGCGGAGTTCGATGTATCACTTATGCGCGGCTTTGACTACTACACCGGCATCGTGTTTGAAGTGTTCGACAACGAGCCAGAAAACAACCGAGCCATGATGGGTGGCGGACGTTACGACGGCCTGGTAGGCTTGTTTGGCGTGGACCCAGTACCTACTGTCGGCTTTGGCCTCGGCGACGTAACACTCCAAAACTTCTTGCAAGGCCACCACTTGCTGCCGGTTCTACATACTGAAACCGATTTATACGTAGCCCTTATAGGCGATGTGTTTGCGGCCGCCCAAAAGCCGGTGCACGACTTGCGTGGCATGGGGCTTAACATAGCCATGGGAGCCCCAAGTAAAAAGGTCGGTGACCACCTTAAAACGGCCGAAAAGAAGGGCATATACAACGTGCTCATCATAGGCGAGAGCGAGTTAGCTGACGAGCAATACACCCTTAAAAATTTGCAAACCGGCCAAGAGGAAAAACACAGCCTGGAACGCATCGTTACTATTGTGAAAGACTATCGTAAAGAATAGGCTATGATGAGCGTCGAATTTGGCATTGTACGTCTATTGGCCGTTGAAAAGTTGGAGCCATTTGCCGAGCAACTATATAAGTCGATGTCTTTTGATGGAAACAAGGACATAGCCTTAGAGTTTCCCGACTCTTTTACTGCTTATAGTTCCAGCTATGAATCTGCACTTGCACGACTAAGGAGTGTGTACGCGGCCTGCCAAAGCCGAAAACGAGAACAAGTATTAGCATTAGCAGGTCATGAAGTGGTAGGTATAAGTATGCTTGCTAAGAGCACGACAACCCCGCCTGAGATACACCCTGACATTCCTAATTTAGGCGGGTTTGTTTTTTCCCAATGGCGAAATAAGGGTGTAGCTACTTTGATGTGGAGCGAATGTCTGCGAATAGCCGACGAAAACCATGGCGGTTATGCTTGGACGTCTGTAATTGACGAAAATCATGCTTCCAAAGCGGCAGTCATCAAGGCAGGATTTAGAGATATTAACCGATACCACAGCCTTAATGGCGCTCGCCGCAGGATTTACAGATATAACGAGAGGCGTGACAGGGCATGACAGCGACTAACCATGCCTTAACTGGGGCATTCATTGGATTGGCCGTGGGCAACCCGTGGGTGGCTATCCCGGCGGCGTTTGTATCGCACTTTGTGTGTGATGTGATACCGCACTATGACGTCCCGGGGAAAACAAAAGAGGAACGGCTTTTAAGCCCTTTGTTCTTATATGTGCAAATATATGCGGGGGCAATTCTGTGCGGGCTCATTGTTTTGGGCCTTGGGCTTTTTCATCCTCTACATTGGCTGTTGGCGGCAATATGTGCGTTCACAGCCACAACCCCAGACCTAATCTTCATGCCACGTTTTATATATGCTAAACGTACCGGCGTGGACCCTCTTAACCGTAATTGGTTTTGGCGTTTTCATAATAGGATTCAGTGGTTTCAGGAACCGGTAGGTGTGCTTGTAGAAGTGGCGTGGACCATTGCCGTGATGGTATTAATTATCCCGTTCCTGCGCTAGGGCTGGAAAACGGCCGCTATACCTGTTAGACTAGTTCTCTATGCAAGTGAGCAAAGAGAAGTTAAGCCCCACATCATTCAAGCTAACGCTGGTAGCTGACCAAAAGCTATTGGATTCCGTAAAGCACAAGGTGCTGAAGCATCTGGCTGAACACGCTAAGCTGCAAGGTTTCCGTCAGGGTAAGGCGCCGCTGGAACTGGTGGAAAAGAGCGTTGACCAGACTGTACTGCAGCGTGACTTTCTGGAAGAAGCGGTAAACGAGTTGTACGTCCGTGCCGTGGAGCAGGAAAAGCTTCGCCCAGTCACACAGCCACAAATATCAGTTACGAAGTTCGTGCCCTTTGCGACACTAGAAGTAAGTGTCGAAGTAGAAGCTGTAGGTGACATAAAGCTAGCTGACTACACCAAGATAAAGCTGGCACCTAGTGTTACTGTTGTGACCGATAAAGACGTTGACAGCGTTATCCATAACCTCCAACTGCGCGGGGCCGAAAAAGAGGAAGTAAAACGGGC
>DASSKV010000018.1:0-3362 GCA_035690125.1 Saccharimonadales bacterium (SeqCode)
TCTGCTAGCTTTAAAATAATGACAGCCCATGCGGGGTCTTGCTCTAGTAGCTTTTTGTCATCCATAATTACCCGTTCGGAACCGTATTGTTCAAGCTCATCACCACGTAAGCGCAGAGCCGCCTTAACTACAGGCCGCCACTGGTAAGCCGCATCATTATCAGGCACCAGCTTGCTTACCCGTTCAAGCTCGGCAGCTAGTGCGTTATATACGGTATCTGATTCGAATAGTTTTTCTGTTGCCGCCGAATAGCCAAGTGAAAAACTAGTCAGTACATCTTCCGCTCTCCTGCTCCACGTTCGTGGAAACCAGTGCCGGTTCAAATCAACGCCATCCGATGACCAATATGTCTTGAGCGCTGTAATTGCTTCTGTAGAAAGCTGACCCCACCGAATATCAAAGTCGTCGGATTCTAAGAATGACATATCAGCAAGCCCTGCTGCTTCTTGCGCCGCAACAAGCTTAGAGGCGTGCACCGCCTCTATGGCAACTACGGCAGTATCGTATTCCTGAGGTGGTATAGGCAGTTCCGAACGGAAGGCTTCTATAGACATAAAATTCTCCTGCCTTCATTGTAGACACGCACATAACGATATAATTGTAAAAATTTTTACAATAGGTTGCGGGAGGCTAGTGCTGCGTCTATGCGAGGGCGGTCGAAGCCGATTATGATGTCGCCGCCTATGTCGAGGACCGGGATGCCCCGCTGGCCGCTCTTGGTTACGGCTTCTACACCGGCCTGCGGGTCAGACTCTACGTCTTTATCGGTGTATTTTACGCCTAACTTATCGAGGTATTGCTTGGCGGCGTGGCAAAAGGCACACCACGTAGCGCTATAAATTGTGACTGTGTTTTGGTCCATACATACCATTTTAAATGCATAACTATACTTTGTAAAGCGTAGGCTGTTTGGTGTGAAATATCACATCTGTTATACTAGGGTGGAATGGGAAAAGACTCGGTGGAGCCTAACAAAACGGCCTCAATCAACTCTGTATTTTTCGCTATGGGCCTCGATATGAGCTGGCGCCTGGCGCTGAGTGTGTTGGTGCCGATAATTGGCGGTGTCTACCTCGATAAAGCCTTTCACACCGCACCGGTACTGTTGATAGTCGGTTTCGCACTAGCAATACTTATGACCGTTGTTACTATCCGCCGCACGCTGAACCTTACGAAGGAGCTGCCATTTGTAAAACATCCCCTGCCGCACAAGGACTACAAGGATGACGATGACTAGCCTATATGCTGTAGCTGAAACGGGGCCAGTGGTACATGTGGCGCCGCACACTATGTTTACGGTTGCCGGATGGCCTATAACAAATGCTATTTTTTATGGCTGGATTTGCGCTGTCGCTATCTGTGCGCTTATGGTATGGGTTGCACGCCGGGTACGCGTCAAACCTGCCGGCGGTGTAGTCCAGTTTTTTGAGTTTGGTGTGGATTTTGTAACCAACCTGGTGGAAAGCGCCTTTGACGATAGGCGCAAAGGCCGCAAGTACGTGCCGTTTTTTATAGTGCTGTTCTTTTTTATATTACTCAACAACTGGCTTGGTCTACTGCCGATAGTCGGCGAAGGCTTCCAGGCCCACGGCAACCCATTGCTCCGCCCCTTTACCGGTGACCTAAATGGCACGCTTGCTATGGGTATTGTAACTATGGGCATGGTGTACGCGGCATCCATAAAAGAAAGCGGCGGGTTCTTCAAGTACTTGCGCCACTTTTTTGTCGGTAGCCCCTTGAACCCCATGTACTTGCTCATTGGGCTTATAGAAATGCTGACGGACCTTACACGGGTCCTAAGCCTTAGCCTCCGGTTGTTCCTGAATGTTACCATCGGCGACATTGTCATTGCCGTCTTTGCCTACCTAGGCCATGTCGTTGCGCCCATAACCGCGCTGCCGTTTACGCTGCTGGAGTTTGGCGTCGGTGCCTTGCAGGCCTATATATTCGTAGTCCTGGCTGTCATGTACCTGGCTATGGCCGTCAATGCCCATAAAGACGAGCATGACTTGACCGAAGAGCTCGTTGCTGAAACAATAGGGCCGAATAAAATCGAGGCGGCAGTATGATGGGCTTTGCTTCAGAGCGTTCGTTATTTCATAATGTAAAGGTAAATAAGGAGACAAATTAAATGGTAATGCTCGCTGACGCAGTCAACACGGCAATTATTGGTAAGGGCATCATGATCGGCATGGGCTTTATAGGCCCAACAATCGGTATGGGCATCATAGGCGGGAACTTTTTGCAGGCTGTGGGCCGCAACCCTGAAGCCGCTAAGTTTATTGGCCAAGCCTTTGTATTCATCGGCTTGATTGAGGTGTACGGACTTTTGGCCTTTGCTGCAACTTTCTTTGTCAAATAAAGGATTTACGAGAAATTGACTAATATACTTACACGATTTGGCGCAGATGCAACGGGTTCCGGTATAGGAGCCCTGGGTGTTGATGGCAAGGCCCTGGTTATTCAGCTTGTTACCTTTGGGCTAGCCTACCTTGTGCTGCGCCGCTACGCTTTCGGGCCCATCATGCGGGTAATGCAGGAGCGCCGCGACACCATTGAAAAGGGGGTAAAGCTAGGCGAGCAGATGCAGAAACAGCAGGTTGAGTTGGATGCAAAGGTGCAAAAAGCGTTAGCCGATGCTCGTGCCCAAGCCGATGGAATACTGGCGGGTGCAAACGAAGAAGCCCGTGCGACAGTGGGTGAAGCCGAAGATAAGGCGCGCACTAAAGCCGACGGCATATTGGCTGAGGCCGAGAGCCGGATTGCCCAGGACACCGCCCGTGCCCGACAAAAGCTGGAAAAGGAACTAGTGGGGCTTATAAGTGATGCGACAGAAGCGATTATTGACGAAAAAGTGGATGCCACTAAGGACGCGGCGCTTATAGATAAAGCCCTGAAAGAGAGTGCCCGGGCATGAGTAAGCTTCCCCGCCACCAGCTAGCCGCCGTACTGGCAGAGCGCTCGCTCGCTAACTTGGACGTAAAGACTTTTAGCGAGGAGCTAGCTGCTTACCTGCTGAGCGAAGGGCGCACCGGCGAGCTGGACTCGCTTATGCGCGATATTATGCAGTACCGGGCCGACCATGGGATTGTCGAAGTCTTGGCCGTTAGCGCGCACGCCTTAAACGACGCTACACGCAAGGAAGTGAATGCACAGGTACATGAGCTTTACCCAAATGCCATCAAAATTATTATTACAGAACAGATAGACCATGACGTTATCGGCGGCGTGCGGCTAGAGCTGGCCAACCAGCAACTGGACCTAAGCATCCGTTCCAAATTGAACCGCTTTAAACAACTAACCGCAGTAGGAGAATAAATGGCTGAACTTTCTATAAAAGAACTATCCGACGACATCCGTAA
>DASSKV010000019.1:0-6412 GCA_035690125.1 Saccharimonadales bacterium (SeqCode)
ACTATCCGACGACATCCGTAAAGCCATAGCGGAGCTAAAGACCCGGCCGGAAATAGAAGAGGTCGGTGTGGTTACCCGCGTTGGTGACGGAATAGCCTGGATATATGGCCTGCGCCGGGCCGGTTACAACGAAATGCTGGAAATTGACGGCAACGACGGCGTGCCGGTTACTGCCTTTGCCTTCAACCTTGGCGAAGATGAGATTGGTGCAGTGCTGCTGGGCGAAGACGTGGAAGTAAAAGCCGGTGCGAAAGCCCGTTTGAGCGGTAAAGTGCTGGAAGTGCCGGTCGGGCCGGAACTGGTTGGCCGGGTGGTTGACCCGCTTGGTAACCCGCTAGATGGCGGTGAGCCCATAAAGGCCAAGCAAACTAGCCGCGTCGAAAAGCAAGCGCCCGGCGTGTTGGCCCGAAAGCACGTCCATGAACCTATGATGACTGGTATTACTGCTATCGACGCTATGGTGCCAATAGGCCGGGGCCAGCGTGAGCTTATAATTGGTGACCGCCAAACCGGTAAAACGGCCATAGCGATTGACACCATGATTAACCAGTCCCGCCAAAAAACCGGCGTTATAAACGTGTATGTGGCCATTGGCCAAAAGCTAAGTAAGGTTGCGGCATTAGTGGAGCGCCTCAAGCGCGAAGGTGTTATGGACCAGACCATTATTGTCGCCACCGGCCCGGCTGACCCTGCCGCCATGCTCTTTTTGGCACCGTACTCGGGTGCTGCCATGGGCGAATACTTCCGAGATAACGGGCAGCACGCGCTGATTATTTACGACGACCTTAGTAAACACGCTGTTGCGTACCGCCAAATGTCGCTGCTGCTACGCCGTCCGCCAGGCCGCGAAGCCTACCCTGGCGACGTGTTTTACCTGCACTCCCGCCTGCTAGAGCGCGCTGCTAAGCTCAGCGATAAGCTGGGCGCCGGTTCATTAACTGCCCTGCCTATCATCGAAACCCAGGCCGGTGACATTAGCGCCTACATCCCGACCAATGTTATTTCCATAACCGACGGCCAGATATTCTTGGAAACCAACCTGTTTTACCAGGGTATCCGCCCTGCCATATCCGTCGGTCTTTCGGTGTCTCGTGTGGGTGGCGATGCCCAAACTAAGGCCATTAAAACCGTTGGCGGTGGCCTTAAGCTGTCGCTTGCGCAGTTCCGCGAGTTAGCTGCCTTTGCCCAGTTTAGTACTGACATGGACGATGCTACCCGCCACACTATAGAACGCGGCCAGCGCCTAACGGAGTTGCTAAAGCAGCCGCAGTTTAGCCCATACGCCATTTGGCAAATGTACGCCGCCCTGTATGCGGCAACCAACGGCGCCTTCGACGCCGTACCGCTCGAAAAAATCAAGGCAGCCGAAGAAGCCCTATTCCGTGAACTAAAGAGCAAGCACGCTAAGCTTATTGACGCCGTAAACACCGGCGATAAGCCAACTGACGACCAGAACGAAACTATCCTGAAAGTAGCCAAAGACGTAGCCAAGAGCTACGAAGCCACTAAAGAAGCGAAGAAAGCGTAGAAGTGAGACTAAGATTTTTTAGCAAAGAGGAACGAAGCTATAGGCGCTCTATTAGAGAAGCGGCTGAAACCCAGAGACTTTTAAAAGGGATAGGCAACGTCTCGATTAAAAGAGAAAGCACTATGACAACCTTTGAGTCCGAATTTGAGGATGAGCAAGCGGTGAAAGCAATGGAGGCTACCCGTGCGACTAGGGAGCAGTCTTCGACGGAGCAAGTAGATGGCTAGTACGATTACACTTCGGCGCAGGATTAATTCCATCCGCAACACGAGGCAGATTACTAAGGCTATGGAATTAGTATCTGCTAGCAAGATGCGGCGGGCGCAAGATGCCGCCAAGCTTAGCCGTGACTACCGCGCTGCTGCCTATGCCCTGCTGGCGCGGCTAAACATGATACAGGAGGTGGAGCGCCACCCGTTATTTGCCAGCCGCCCCGTAAAGAACAAGCTCTACGTTGTTATAACCAGTAACAGCGGCCTCGCCGGTGCGTACAACTCCAACGTGCTTAAGCAGCTTACGCATGCCATACGTGCCGACCAAGAGAGCAAAGTTAAAAGCCATGTTATAACCATTGGTAACAAAGGCTCGCAGTTTGCCCGCCGCTTGGCCGGTGTGGAGCTGGTGGCTGCCTACCCGGCATTTGGTGACAAGCCGACCGAAAACGACATCCGCCCCATACTAAACACGCTCGTCAAAATGCACATAGACGGCACGGTGGACGAAGTGCACTTGCTGTACACCATGTTCCGCAGCAACATTTCTCAAATTGCGACCGATTTACCGTTGTTGCCTGCCCACCTGGAGCAGCCCGACTCTGCAGCAACTGCAAGCCCGGTATTCAACTTTGAGCCAGACGTAGAAACGGTTATAGACGCCATTGCCACCAGGCTTATAGAGGTGCAAATATGGCAAGGCCTGCTGGAAAGCTTGGCCAGCGAGCACAGCATGCGCATGTTGGCCATGAAGAACGCTACCGACAACGCAAACGAGCTGATTGGCGACTACACCCTGGAGTACAACACCGCCCGACAAGCGGCCATTACCCAGGAACTAGCAGAAATAAGCGGCGGCGTAGAGGCCTTGAAGGACTAACATGGGAAAAATTGAAAAAGCATTACACGTATTGGCTACCGGAGGTATATCTCTGGTTACAAAAGAAAAGGTTGACCCAATTGAAGTTGATTATCCTATACCTGGTTCAGAACATGATACAAGGCATTATGCCGAAGATTCACTTATAAATGTTGCTGAAGTATTACGTGCAAAGCACGGCATTAATGAGCCATACAAATATTTGGCAGAGATAGCTACAGGTTTAATGACATTTTTCGATAAAGGACAGGAGGATTAATGGCGACAGCAACGACAACTAAGAATGGGACCATCAGCCAGATTGTTGGTGTGGTGGTGGATGTAGAGTTTAGCGCGGAGATTCTGCCGGCTATTTATAACGCACTTGAAGTAAAGATAGAGGACCAAACACTCGTTCTAGAGGTTGCGCAGCACCTTAGTGAGAGCAGCGTGCGGGCAATTGCGCTTGGCGGTACGGATGGCCTAGAGCGTGGCGCTGAAGTTGTAGACACTGGTGCCCCAATCTCGGTACCCGTTGGCGATGCAACGCTTGGCCGCATGTTTAATGTTACCGGCCAGCCTATAGACGACATGGGCGGTGAATTTAAGGAAAAGGCGCCCATACACCGCGCGCCGCCACCGCTTATAGACCAGTCCGGCAAGGTTGAAATACTGGAAACTGGCATTAAGGTTATAGACCTTATATGCCCCATGACCAAGGGTGGTAAGGCCGGCTTGTTCGGTGGCGCCGGCGTGGGCAAAACAGTGCTTATACAGGAGCTTATAAACAACATTGCCAAGTTCCACAGCGGTTACAGTGTGTTTGCCGGCGTGGGCGAGCGTACCCGCGAAGGTAACGACTTGTATGGCGAAATGCAAGAAAGCGGTGTTATTAAGAACACTTCCCTAGTGTTTGGCCAAATGAATGAACCACCGGGCGCCCGTTTGCGCGTGGCGCTAAGCGGCCTGACTATTGCCGAAGGCTTCCGCGACAAGGGCTCAGACGTACTGCTATTTATAGACAACATATTCCGCTTTACCCAAGCCGGTAGTGAGGTGTCTGCCCTTCTTGGCCGCTTGCCTTCTGCCGTTGGTTACCAGCCGAACTTGCAGCAGGAAATGGGTGCCTTGCAAGAACGCATTACGTCAACCCGGGAAGGCTCTATTACTTCAGTCCAGGCTGTTTACGTGCCGGCAGACGACCTTACTGACCCCGCACCGGCGACGACCTTTGCCCACCTTGACAGCACCATCGTGCTAAACCGCGCGCTTACCGAGCTGGGCCTATACCCCGCCGTTGACCCGCTGGACTCCAGCAGTACCATCCTAGACCCGGAAATTGTTGGCGAGGACCACTACACCGTGGCCCGCGAAGTACAGCGCGTGTTGCAGCGCTACAAAGACCTGCAGGACATCATAGCCATCCTAGGCATGGAAGAGCTGAGCGACGAGGACAAGCAAACGGTTGCCCGCGCGCGCAAAATCCAGCGTTTCTTAACCCAGCCATTCTTTGTGGCCGAAGCCTTCACCAATGCGCCTGGTAAGTATGTAAAGCTTAGCGACACTATTGCTGGCTTCCGTGAAATCCTGGACGGCAAGCACGACGACAAGGGCGAACAAGCATTCTACATGAAGGGCGACATAAGCGAAGTAAAAGAAGCGAAGAAGTAATGCTCCACTTGCAGCTTGTAACGCTTACCGGCACAAAGTTTGATGACGATGTATATGAAGTCGTCTTGCCGACGCTGGATGGTGAGATTGGCGTACTGCAAGACCACATGCCGCTCATAAGCGCCGCCACAAACGGCGTTATTAGCATCCGCCGGAATGCCAAAGATTCGGATGCCAGCATGGAGCACTTTGCCACGCATGGTGGGGTTATAGAAGTTGCCAACAATAACTTGCGCGTTATAGTGGACGAAGCCGATGCAGCTGACGACATTAACGAGGCAGAGGCCCAGGCTGCCCTTGTACGCGCCGAAAAAATGAAAGCCGAAGCCAAAGACCAAGTAAGCCTGGAGCACGCCCAGAGCCTTATAGACCGCTCCGCCGTACGCTTACAAGTCGCAGGCCTCAAACGCCGCCACCAACGCCGCTAGGGAGACATGTATTGCGCAAGCAATAATTAGATTTATACTTGTCATATGAGTAAAGAGCATATAGCTGCGTTATTGCTGAATGCAGATGAATATGACGCGATTCAAAAACAACTCAAACGCCGTAGAGTTGCAGGCTACGCACTTGGTGGCAGCCTAGCCACAGCAGGTGTAATTATGTTCATGTGTAGCGCTGCCGTAGGCACAGCTGATGCCGTTAAAAATTTTGACCCGGTTTCCACTACTAATAATGCAACTGTATCCGAAGCAGACCCAACTTTACTATTTGATGTAGGTCTTGGCTTAGCGAGTGCGGGGTTGGTGGCAATGATTGTAGTTGAACCTCTGAGCATGCGTGTGGAAGATAGCCTGGCTTTGCGCAAACTTCATAATATCCAGCCAAGCGATATAGTTATTTCGCCCACCGAGCAAATATAATATATTGGGTAACGAATTTATTACTTTGTATTGGCTGAAGATACTTTAGCGGTGCAAAAGGCGCAGCGTGTGGCTTTGATGTTGATTTCGCTGTAACATTCAGGACACTTTTTGGTTGTAGGCTCTTCGGTGTCTTCGCGTGATTTAGCTAACGAAGTTAGGTGGTTTATGGGCTGTACGACCAAAAAGAATACAACTGCAGCGATAAGGATGAATGAAATAAGCGTGTTCAAAAAATCGCCCCAGGCAAGCGTAATGCGGCTGGTTAGGTGGAACTGCCCTTTTAAGAAGCTGCCATTGTTACTAATGCCAAGTGTGAGTGGAGTTATAAAATCTTTAACGAGAGCCTGCACAACTGAGTTGAATGACGCACCAATGACTACAGCGACAGCCAGGTCGACGACGTTGCCGCGCAGTAAAAACTTTTTGAATTCTTTAAGCATTTCCATAATCCTCTGTTACTACAACAATAATAACAGATAGCTATGCTGCAGACGATTCTTTGCCTTGGGTATATTGTTCTTGTTGTGGAATGTATTCGGTACTTATAGCTTCGTGGGCAGCCACATCGCCAATTGCCGCCATGAGGGGCGGCTGTATGGGCTGCTCATCAAACAGGTCCTCCAACTTTTTCTGGTCGGCATGACGTTGTTCTATTGCGGGCCGCAGCAAGTAGCCTTGCATAATAGCAAACTTAGCGTGGGGGTCGCCTGTTGCGGCGGCAACGTTATTAGCAAATGTAAGCGCAATCTGCATATTTTCGTCGTCGGGCGCTACGCTGCGCCATAGATCATCAACTTCTTTACCGCCGAGCGGCAAGTCATGCATGAGTGCAGCTGCTTCACCTTGTAGGCTGCTTTCGTGAGGAGTTTTCGGTTCGGGTTTGCTTTCGAACGCCATCGGTATGCTCCTTATGGTTGCCCCAGTATAGCATCGCGCGTCTGGAAAGTATCTGTAAGAATTCTCACAAAAGTGCTTGAAAACGGCCATAAACAGGGGTATGCTAGCCATTGTGTTTTAAAACTTAAGAGAGAAACGTATAAAGGTATGGAGCGAATGGGCCAAGAAATGTCATCAGAAATTATTGAATATACAGAGGTCGCAATAGTTGGCCGTAGTACATTAGGCAAAGAAGGGCCACACCAGGTTGAATCAACTACGCCAGATAGCGATGTGCCCGCCTTGTTTGAAGAGGCGCGCCAAAAGCTCGTGCCTGTTGAGGGCAACGCTGCTTGTTGCATTGACGGCCGCTGCGCCGCTTGCAGCGCGGCGCAAGTAA
>DASSKV010000020.1:0-15905 GCA_035690125.1 Saccharimonadales bacterium (SeqCode)
CGTCTTCGGCTATAGTGAGCTTAAGGATGTCTCCTTGGACTAGCTTGGACTTGGAAGCATAGTTGGCCGGTACTGGGTATGTCTTGCCGTCGCTGCCGACCATGTTCTGGCCGTCGAATACACCTTCAATCACCTTCCCGAGTGTATCTTCACGGGCAACAGGCTTCACAGCCTCGTCGTCACCGACTAAGCTGATAAGTAACTCATGGGCTGCTGCCAAATTGGTCTCAGCCTCTTGTATGAGCGCCCTAAGCCGTTTGATTTGTTTCTCTGGTACATCTGCCATTGTATTGGTCTCTCAATAAGTGTTTGTTTGGTACACTTACCCCTAAAACTACCATGTTTAACTGTTGAAGTCAAAGGTTTCCCTATAGCTTGTGGATAAATAACAGCCCCTATACACAATATATGGGGGCTGTTAACGGTTGCCTATAACTAGGCGAGCTCGACAGTAGCGCCAGCTTCTTCCAAGGTTTTCTTGGCAGCTTCGGCATCTTCGGCCTTCGCCTTCTCAAGTATTACTTTTGGAGCGCCGTCTACAAGCGCCTTAGCTTCACCGAGGCCAAGCTGGGTCAGGTCCTTAACGGCCTTTATAACTGCGACCTTTTGTGCACCGGCATCCTTAAGTACTACGTCGTATTCGCTCTTGGCTTCCTCTGCAGCAGCAGCTTCGCCGCCACCAGCAGGACCGGCAACAGCGGCTACAGCAGCAGCTGGCTCGATACCGTATTCATCCTTCAGGATAGTTTTAAGTTCATTGACTTCTAGAACCGTAAGCTTAGTAAGCTCTTCTGCGATTTTCTTTAAATCAGCCATTATTAATTCCTTTCTAAATTAAGCTGCCTTGGCAGCAATGCCGTCAAGCAACGCGTGGAGGTTGCCGGACAGGCCGTTAGTAACATCGTGTACCGGTGATAGCAGTGTTGCAACCACTTCTGCGATAAGCTGGTTCTTGCCAGGCAGCGTAGCCAAGGCTTTGACTTCGTCGGCAGTCAAGAACTTACCTTCGGCGCTTATGGCGCCTACGAACTCTATGCTTGGGTTACTCTTGGCAAAAGTGTTGAGCGACTGTGCTGGTGCCACTTCGTCCTCACTATTGAATGCGTACAAAAGCATGCCTTCCAGGCTGCTCTTTTCGACATCTTTAAGGCTTTCGGTTTGCTCGAGCGCCTTCATGAGTAGGCGGTTCTTTACAACCTTCACTTTGGTGCCACTTTCACGGGCGTCCCGGCGCAGTTGCTGCATTGCCTTTACTGTTGTGCCTTGGTACTTGGCGACAACAGTCATTTTAGAAGTAGTCAGCAGGTCTTTGACCTCTGCAACGACTTCATCTTTTTCTTGCTTGGTTAATGCCATAGGTGCATTTCCCTTTCCTTCATTATGACCTACTCGACCATATAGGTTCATTCGTTGCCAAACAAAAACGCCTTTGTATGACCAAAGACGTTCAAACGCTCATTAAGAGTTGTTTGTACCTCGGCGACCAATTAAGCTGTTAGGCTGTCGCTGTCTCTGGCAACTTATCTGTTATTTTACCCTACTTTGGCTACAGGGTCAACGGGGTACGCGTTTGCCATCATTTCTAAAGCCAGTTGTTTTTCTTTGACGTAAGATAGTGCTACTTCTGTGGCTGTTACGGCAAGCAATACGTTCGGCAGGTTTTTCTTGCAGGGTTTAAAACCCGGGCCAGACATAGCCTCTTTGATTGCCCTTAAGTGGTCTTCGGGCGTATCACGCTCAAGAACTTCCTCGACCTTTTTACTGTCCCTACCGTACATACGGATTGCATAGAATAGTGAGGGCTCACGCTGTACTGCGTAGTTTGTGTTTTTATACTTATCTTTATTCATGGTTTACACCTTTCCAAGCCATCGTGAAGATAGCGGAGTGTGACCGTTTTCTTTGCCCATTCGAGCTATGCAAATAAACTACCTCTGCCTCCCGTAACTTTGCTAGGACAGCCCGTAAGTCAACGCTCGGCTCCTCGCTTGTCTGTTGCTCATGTTGCGGAAAAACAGAAACTGCATATTTATCAAGTTGGTAGAGTTGCTTTGTTTCTTCCTGGTGTACCGAGCTTGGAGCTAGCGGTTCTAATTCTTGTGCTGGCATAACATTAGAGTGCTAACAAGCCTAGTTCGCGTGCCTCTTGTGAGCTTACTGTGCGGCCGTCGGTTAATTGGTAACCATACTCCGGGACAATATCACGGATTTCTACGTAATTGTCCTGGGGTGATTGCACATGTACTTTAGTAACCCGCGTATTACTCGCCATAGACAGGACACGCAGGACACGTTCGTAATCATTTGATATTACGCCACCGTCACTTTGTATTGAAGTGTAGAATTCGCTCATGTTTATCTCCAAATAATTAAAAAGGCTTCTGAGTTGAAGCCTACTTGTTGGTTCCCTGGGCTGTGCTAGCGAATTCTTTTTCGCGAGGCTTCAACCGTGCTAAAGCACAGCCCTTGAAGGCCTAGTAGAATAATCATCTGCTGCGCTATGCGGTTTAAGCTCATAGGTTACGTTTATACGCCTTCCAAATGTTGGTGTCAAGAAAGTAATTTCTAGGAGTTTGATTTTTTACAGATGTGTATGTATTATATGTCGCTGGCATTAATATAAATAAACCCATGCACATCCGCCCATATTCAACTTATGAATTTCACCCGTCCTATGGTTGGGATGATGCTGTTTTTGAGGACCTAGAAGCAAGAGCACAAGATATTGCAGATAAATTTCTCGGCTTTTGTGACAGTGCACCAGATGTTCCGTATTTTACGCGCTACTTTCATGTAGAGTTTCCTGAACAAAGTCAGCCCCTTGATGATGAGGAGCTGAGAGCAAGAGTTAAAGAGATTCAGAACAAGTGGGACCTAGACGAGAAAGAGACGGCTAGGCTATTAAAGATTAAGCGGGTTGAACAGCTTGAAGATAGCAACGTAGAACAATACGAGCACTCAATGCGTGCCGTTGTACTGCATGGTCTTTTCCTAGAAAAGCTGTGCTCTAGCATAGCTGACAAGCCGAGCTCTAAGTACTACGGCCCGCCGCATGCAAGCAGTGAGTCAAGTGACTGGATGACCGTGCTCAAATCTGGCAATGTGGTCCTTAAAGGTCGGCGTAATTTGCATGTTGACCAAGCCTCAGGCCAAGCACAATCAATCGGATTCATGTATGAAGCTGTACGTGAAGAATCCCTACTTGCTAACGTCGCTAAGCTTGGAAAGTTTGTATTGGGTGTAGCGCTCGGCAGCAAGGCGCGTTAGCTCCGGGTCTTCGTCGCGGTTAACAAACTTCATGCTTTCGGCCATAAGCGGGTGTACCTCTGCTAACTTCTCGTGCATTTGCAGTACTAGCTTGCGGTAGCCAGGATGGCCCTGTGGGCTGGTGCGGAGTTCGTGGAAGTGGAAAGCTTCGCGGGCATTGTAGGTTATCTTCCATCGCATTTTGTGCCCCAGGAGCGTGGCGTACTGGGCCTCTAGTTCGTAGCCATCGGCCTGTAGTTTGCTATGCAGCTCTAGGCTGAGGTCAAAGCAGCGCTCAAACTGGTCGGTAAGCCCGGCTTCTTGTATTAGCTCGGGTACATCGTAGCCATAGCGGGGGGTCAGCTGTTGCCACTCCAGGTCGTCTACCATACGGTGGCGCTGTAAGTCGCGAAATATACCATAATCGCACACCAGGTCCCAGCTGTAATGGGCCTTTTCTAGGGCGCGGCCGGGTCGGTGGCGGCGGTTGAGGCGCTCCCCTATGTAGGCTCTAAAAGCAGTTACTTTCTTATCGTACGGCCAAGCCCTGACTTCTTGTTGCAGCTCTACTAGCGGCAAGTTACTGTGTTCATACAGCATGTCAGCAACTAGGTCTAATTCGTTACGTGGTGTGTAGTCAACTAGTGTAACCGCTTGGCTTGTGTCGGCATGGTTGGCAGGCAGCTCGGCTTTAGCTATGTCTTTTACGGCTTTAGCTGTGTTGGCGCGGTAGGCAACCATTGCACCGCCTCGCTCTGGCTTGTCGGCACGCTCCAGGAACATAGGTATGACTTTCCGGGCTTGTTCCAGTAGCTCTTGGCCGGTTATTTGGGCCTCGTGTAGTTCGTCACTCTGCAGGTGCATTATCAAGCTCTCTAAGGCCTGGCCAGAGGCAAATATACCTACCGTGGACTTGGTGGCAACTGGCAGCACAGGGCGGACTGCATCGCAGGCTTGGGCACGGGTGGCGCCCTTCCAGGCTATATCCCGCTCGGCTTCGGGTACTTTTGATTTCTGCTGAATGTAATCCGTTAGGGTATGTACCATTTCGGAGTAGAGGTCAAAAATAGTATCAAGCGTTTGGATGTATTGCTTCCGTACTGCTTTTTCTAGCCCCTTGGGTACGTAATACTTATAGTGGCCATTGGCATCTTTTTGGTCGAAGTAGATGTAGCGGGTGGATTGCTCAAGGTAAGCCGCTAGACGACCCCACTCCAGCTTTTTAGTGAGCAAGTTAGAGGCATTTTCTATAACAAAGTGACTGCCAGCTAGCTGCTGTACAGAGTCGTCGCCGTAGGCAGTAATAACGCGTTTTAAAAGCTCTGCATCTTTATCGGCCTTGCCCGCAAATTCATCAAGGATTGTTATGCGCATGTCGTCGCCACGGCGGCTCAAACGTGCCATGGCAGCGGCAATAGTGGGGGCGCTTAGCTTATCCGTGAAGCCATACACATTGCCATCTACGCTGGTTACTGCATCATGCAAATAATCTTTGCCAGCTTGGGTAATTTCGAATCGGCCGTCACGCTTTTCGACAAAGGGCTCGCTCTGTGGTGCTTCATCTGTCGGTGGAGCTGCCATTGCTGCTTCAGCTGGCGGTTCGTGTGGCAACTCTGCCAGCACCTTGTTTTCTATAATTTCTTTGATTGCTGATGGCTGCTGGGTTGTAGCTGACGAGGTCGGTGTGCGCAAGGCCAGCGTCTGCTTTACGAGCTCCCAAATATTGTTGCTGACTGTTTCGCTGTCATCGGTAGCAAACACCACCGGCAAACTCCTTTGTTTGGCTTCCCAAAGGTAGCCAGCACGTACCCGTTCTAGGAACGATGCGTCTAAATCGTCGAAACGCTCGCCTTGGTAGCGGCCTTTTGTCCGCTCTTTTAGCACCGGTACCGGAGCATCCAGGACGATTGTCAGGTCGGGCTCCACCCCGTTGACGGCAAAACTTATAATGCGGTTGATAGTTTCGTAGTCAGGCACATCGCCGCGGCCATAGTATTGGATAGCAAGCGTAGTAAGGTAATTGCGGTCGACCAGGCAGATAATACCCTGTTCCACGCTCTTTTTTATAACCTGGAGCGACTGGGAGCGAGCAGCGTTGTATAGCAACACTTCAGTGTTCGTGTTCATGGGGTAGCGCGGATCCTGGGTAAGGCTTCGTATAGCACGGGCTGTCAGGTCACTTTGGCTGTCGGGCTCCCGTAAAGTCCGTACTGGCAAACCAGCTGCCTGCAGCCTGCGTGCTAGCTCCATAAGCTGCGTAGTCTTGCCGACACCCTCAGGGCCTTCCAAGACGATGTACTTGCCCCTAGTCATAGGGAAGGCCTTCTATCTTGGTGGGCAGAGCCCGGGTGTCCTTGTAGGCTTTTGGTAACATCATGTCGGGAGACCAAGTTTTGATGATAGTATCTAGGTCGGTCCCCTGCTGGTACTTGCCGCTGAAGCCTTCGTCCCGCCCTAGTCCATAATCACCTTCAACCTCCCCTGTTTCGTGGAAAATAATCTGCGCAGTCCGCTCGCCGACGGGCAATAGCACGGTTTCGCGCTGGTTAAGGTTGTAAATTTCAAGCGTCAGGCGGTTTATATAACCCGGGTCAATCCAGCCGGCATCGAAACACACAGCAATACCATTACGGCCCCAGCTACTGCGGCTGCGGACTTCACAGGCTCCTGGTGGCTTAATACCAAAGAATTCATGGGTGTGGGCTAGTATCCGTTCCCCTGGTTTTAGCGAAATAACAGGGTGGTCAAGCGGGATGTTACTAACTGGCTTAAAGCCGTTCAGCTTGCACCATTCGCCGTGGGGCATAGCCTTGTAGGGGCCGTCGAAGTATCGCTCCACATCCTCTTTGTCAAAAGGGTTATAAATGGTGCGCTCATTCATCCGCTCGATACGGTAGTAGTAGTACCCGAGCGTAACGTCGAGACTGGCATGGGCAACGTGTTTAGGGTCAAACGGCACACTAACAATATGGCCATCGTCTATGGCCGCACGAATCTGAGTGTTACTATAAACCCCCACTCTCCCTCCTTGTATGTTTTAACTATTTTACAAACAAAGTTGCAATAAGCGCAAATGTAAAAACTACTACTAACTACAATAAGCTTGTTTGGCTGGCATAGTAGGTCGGCTCGAGCTCGCGCAACTGTAAGCCACGGTAAACCCTGGGGGCGCACTGTGCCAAATCTGCTAGCGACCCGTCATTAACCACCACGGTGTCCGGTACAATCAGGTTGCGTTCACGTTCTGTAAGGTCTTTGACATCGACTTCGGCAACACTAGGGCGACGGATTTCTACTATTGCACCGCCGGCATTACGCAACCTTTCAGCATCGCCTGGAAAACGCACGCCACCAACGATGACTATTTCCGTACCGTTCTGGGATAAGTTACGGATTCGACGGACAATTTCGTCGTACCAAATGCCTTCGTCCACCTTTTTTACCAAGTAACCGCCAAGCCACTGCAGTAAGCTTCTAAATTGCTGGCGGTTTTGCTTGGTTATCTCTACAGTTTGCAGCGTTGGCTCGGCTGCCATTTGTTTTAAATACTCAAACAGTTTCGTATAGTTGAGTGGTTCGTCAGCCACCATGGCTGGCGTAATCGGCAGTACAAAGTTTTGGCTTGCACAGTGTACGCAGGCCGGGATTATGTTCATTAGCGGCATTAACCAACGGTTAATAGCCGCTAAATTATCAGGCTTTGGGTGCACTGGGCTTTCGTGGCGCAGGGCATTGGCAACCTCTAGTATTACGTCCGACGACTCAAGGTGTTCAGCTTTACGAGCATTGCCAGCCAAATAGTCAGCAAAGGTTGTTTTCCCATGGCCAATACCGCCTGTTATGCCGACAACTATCACTGTAAAAGCCTCGCTTGCTAGTTAGTGGATGCTAAGTCTACGGCCACAGAAGGCCCCATAGTAGTAGACAAGTGTATCGCCTTAAAGTATACACCCTTGATACTAGCCGGCTTATTTGCCTTAAGGCTAGCTATTACTGCAGCAATATTACTAGAGAGCTGCTCTGCACTGAAGCTCACTTTGCCCACGCCCAAATGAATGATACCAGTGCTATCTACTCGGTACTCTACACGGCCGGCTTTTGCTTCACCGACAGCTTTAGCTATGTCGGTCGTAACCGTGCCGCTTTTAGGGTTTGGCATGAGCCCGCGGGGCCCAAGTAGCCTAGCGTACTTACCAAGTTTTGCCATTTGGGCAGGGGTAGCTATAAGTACGTCAAAGTTCAACTCGCCCTTGTCCAGCTGCTTGGTAATCGTCTCTACGCCGGCTACGTCTGCGCCTTCAACCTCTTGGTCATCAAAGACAGCTATACGCACGGCCTTACCAGTACCTGCAGGTAATACCAGGTTGTCACGGATGTTCTGGTCGGCTTGGCGTGGGTCAACGCCCAAGCGTACATGTAGCTCCACAGTGGCGTCAAACTTTACTGGACTAGTCTTCTTGGCAAGCGCGACGGCGTCATCTAAATTGTAGGTTTTATTCTTTTCTAGTTGTTCGGCTGCCTTGCGGAAGCCTTTGCTGCGGCGCTCTAACTTGGAACGGGTTGGCTTGATGGCCCGTTTGGGTTTAGCTTCAGCCGTTTCGGGTTCGTCTTCACGGTGTTTCTGGTGCTCAATCTTTTCGGCTTTCGCGCCGGCTTCTTCAAGGCCTTTGGAGCTTCTTTTACCGGCCTTAGCGGTTACCTTAGGTGCATCTGACACCGTTGCCTGTTGCTCCTGGGCGATTTCTTCATTAGCTTCAACCGGTGCGGTCTCTACAACTAGCTCAGCTTCCTTTTTAGTTTTTTTGTTTGTAGCTTTCTTGGCTTCCGCCATGATTTCTCCTCTCGTGGTGCCAACGGCGGTTTACGCCTCCCACAATGGTTAAATTATTGTTCTTTACTTGTAATTATCTCTTCGACCAACTTTGCTTCAACAGCGTGCTGTGCTTGTTCAATAAGTGCGTCGTCGCCGATATCAATAGCTTGCCGCAGGTCGATTATCCGTGAAGCAATGTTTCTGCCGGCATAAAACTTGGCTGCGCTAGCTTCTTGTCGCTGGACAGGCACCTGTATTGCTTCTGCCCGATACATGGCCTTAACCTTCAACCTCTACGCCCATGCTGCGGGCGGTGCCAGCCACCATCTTTTTGACGGCTTCAACGTCGTCTGTGTTCATGTCGTTCGCCTTAGCTTCTGCAATTTCAGTAAGTGCTTGGTTGCTCAGTTTTTTGCTGATTTTTTCACTATTAGGGCGGCCTGAACCTTTATCTATGCCCAGCTTAGCCCGGATAAGGTCATCGGTAGGTGCACCCACCACACGGAAGCTCATAGTGCGATCTTCATATATCTTGATATGTGCGGTGACCATCTGGCCTTGCATTTCGCGGGTAGCGTCATTAAAAGGACCTATAAAGTCCATCATGTTCACGCCATATTGCCCAAGCGTGCTGCCTACTGGGGGTGCAGCGCTGGCTTGACCACCGCGGATTTTCATCTTTAAATTAGCCTTTACGGCTTTTTCTGCCATAGTTGTTCCTTCCTTGCATAGCCGGTGAAGCATTCCGGCTGGTGCGTAACCTGTTAATGGTAGCAAATGAGTACAATATTGTCTAGCAGAAGATTGCCACACAATAGCATTGCCAAAAAAGCATAATTATGCTAGAATAACATCTACTCAATATCCTTGTGCTTTATTGGGCAAGTGAGGTGAGTACGCAGTGCGCTCCTACGGAGTCGCAAGCACATTTACATATTGGATTGTTGCAACCTCTAAGGTGGGGTATCCGCTAGCAGTTTAATACAAATTGAGCTGCTTGTGGATACTCTACCCAACTTCCCCAGGGTTTGAGACCACAAAGGCTCCCCTACGGAGCAGAGAGAGGTGAAGCAAATGTTCGGCACTATGCGACGCCACGCGCTCGTTATGGGCGCTACTACTGTTACGGCAGTGTGCGCATCGATGCTTACCGCATCGCCCGCTTTAGCCGAAACAGCGCAGTACATGTTCAGTCTCAGCTACCCAGGCGCAACCGGCCACATCGGCCCTGCCAGGGTTGGCATTGCAGCACTGAACGGCAAGCTTGGCTTCTGCCCGGATCCCGGCAAAACGACACCCAATGGCACCATTTTCGTTGCACTCGACGGCTCAACGCCCGGCATCAAACCGGCGATGATTGTCGAAGCGGCAAGAGGTGCCTACGAGGTGAAGAGGCTGTGGACCAGCAATGCTACAACAAGCGAGGTCAATAAGGTCGCTGCCAAGTACGGCTGGGCTATCTGGCTCGACACCGGCAACAGCAAGATTGCGGCCTACTACAACGCCATGAAGAAGCTCGGCAAGGTCAGTGCATCGTTTGATGCTCAGATCCAAGCCGTGCGTAACGAGGCAAAGCACGTAGGCACATACACGGAAAAGGTGCAGCTCACCAAGACGGTTAACACCGTCGGGCTAACCGGCACCGGAACCGTGACTCTGCTGCACCACGACGGTACTGCCGCTTCCGGCGATCCTGTGACAGTCAATGGCTCTCGAGTCAAGATTGTCTCAGTCAATGGACACAGTGGGAATACCGGCACTACCAACGCCAAGGGACAGGCCAATTTCGTCTATAAATTGACGGACTTGGGAACGCCCAAGGTGAACGCTACAACGCAAGTGCCGTCATGGCGCAAGGGCTTCGTGTCCAACGCGTCAGGCGGAGCCCAGCGTTTGCTGGTCGGTTCGTACGAATCGGTCGGCGCTTGGGCTGCCTATACAGCAGCACCTAACGGTGGCACATTTGTAACGTCGTGTTCAACCAGCTGTAACGGAATTGCCACGGTGATGTACACAACGGCCAAGTTGCCCTCGGGCGCCGCGCCGCTGCGTTACACCATCAAGAACAACACAGCGGTCGTTAAGACCGGCTACGTGACTGCGGGAACGCAGAAAACGTGGAAGCTCAAAGCAGCCGATTCATCGACGCTTGTCGTCTACGCCTGCAAGGTTGCTGTCGTGGGTGGCAAGTGCACCGGTACGACGGTCAAGGTCGGGACTCCATTCCTGGTGTTCTGCCCGGCTGCCCCTGTCCTCACTGTCAGCTTTGGCTGCCCATGTAATGGCAAGGTCACCATGACCGGCAATGTCAAACTGCCAGCATCTGTTCGGGCATACAACGAAGCCACTTCAGTGTCTAACAACCAGGTCAGTTCCATGGTCCTGAAGACCAACTTTGACAATGCGTTGAAGTCGGCATCCGTTGATCCAGGGGCTACAGTGTCCATCAATATTGTCGCCCAAGGCGGCGGACACACCCGAACGTGGACTTACACGTTCACCGCACCGGCCGTCACCGTCACCACGACCTAACGGTCAAAGCAGTGTCCGGCGGGGAGACGAGGCGACTCTTACGAGTCAACAAACCTCCCCGCCGGGCCCGGCACCACAAGCCCCGCAGCAATCCAATATGAACCCATGTATTATCATGAAGCTCGCACTAGTCGGGTATTTTAAAACTTATTCACGAGTAATCAATATTGCTGGGGAGTACACGGTTGACCCACTAAGGCCTATCCCGTCATCCATAACAATAAGTCGAGCAGGTAAGGCGCCTTGAAGTTCGACTTCTCCCAAGCACTCGCCGGATACCGTACTCACAGTTATTCTGCCTAAATCCTTTTCTGCTGCAAGTAAGGTACGAACGGCTGCGTGGCCCCGCCCTGCTATTTCGGTAGGTGCAATTTCCTGGACTTTTCGCAAGTTATCCATTTATAGACGTTATACACGCTTGACCTGGAGACTGTCGAGCTCAACAGGAGTTTCGCGGCCGAACATGTTTACGAGGACCTTCAGCTTGCCCTTTTGGGCGTCAATTTCGTTAATGGTGCCGTCAAAGCCCTTGAACGGACCGTCGGTTATGCTGACTACTTCGCCCAGGTTGTAATCTATCTTGTGCTTGGGTTGTTCTAGACCCATACGCTTCTGAATTTTTTCTATTTCTTCTTGTTCAATGGGTGTGGGGTCGGTACCAGAGCCAACGAATCCGGTCACACTAGGAGTGTTGCGTACAATGTACCAGGCATCCTCAGAAAGCTTCATCTGCACAAGCACATATCCTTGGAATATGCGCTTTTCTACGACGCGGCGTTTGCCGTTTTTTATCTCTATCATCTTTTCTTTGGGCACTAAGACCTGGATAATCTTGTCCTTCATGTCTAGTGACTCGGCACGTTGGCGGATGCTTTCAGCCACCTTTTCTTCATAACCGCTGTATGTGTGTATGGCGTACCAGCGCTTGCTTGTATCGTATCGTTTTACATTCGACATTACTTTAATAACACCTCTCTAAATAATTTATCTAATCCATAGTCCACAAGCGCCACCAGAGCGCCGAAAATGATAGCAAACATCAGTACGGCAGTGACAAGCTGGCGCGTTTGCCGGAAGTTAGGCCAATTGACTTGCCGTAGCTCTCGCCAGCTGTTGCGGAAGTAGCGTGGAAACACCAGCCGCCCAACGAAGCGTAAAACTTTGCTCAAAAACTTAAAGGGCTGGTAGCGGAATATTCGTGCTGCAGACCTAAAAGGTTTGCTGACGTTAGTGGCCGTGGTAGCAACAAGGCGGCGGCGAGGTGGCTTACCTGCATCCTCTTGGGCTTTAAGTGCCCGTTCCCTTACGGTTTCAGGGTTGCGAAGCCGTCTTTTTGCGCGCCCAGCTGACTCATTATCGGCCACTTAGTTGTCTCCTTAAAATTAAAAAACCTACAGTTTGTAGGTCTTGACAAGTCAAGGATAGCAAGTTTACCCCCTTCGGTCAAGCGCAGTAAATGCTGCTATGGCAGAACTGTTTGGTATGATTAAGCATAATGGTTGCGCTGCTCGAATTATTTGCAGTCTGTAGTTTGCTTGAGCTTGCTATTTGGTCCCAAGCGCTTTGGAAATACCGAATACCGCTTAGTTGGCTCCTCATGCTCGGTGTAGGTGGCATTACAATCTTGTTACTAGTCGTGCACCCTCGCGTATGGACAGCGCTGCTACTATTCGCAACTTTATACCGCTGTTTTAACTTAAGCCGTATCCTCAAAGGCCGCATGCACGAACTTTACCTACGGCGGGTAACTCTCCGGACTAGCGTCCTTCTTATAGTGGGCCAGTTTGTCATAGTCGGTACCATGGCCTTTAGTAGCCCATCCCGGTGGTATGTGCTGACAGCATTACAGTTTGGGCTTGCTCTACTTATCCTGGCGTCTACGTTGCGCCATACACGAACGACCCGTGAACCCTTACTTACGAAAAGCTACGTTGACCGCGATTTGCCAACTCTATCCGTGGCCATACCCGCTCGCAACGAAACTGACGAACTCGAGGAATGTTTGCGTTCGCTCGTGGCCAATAACTACCCGAAGCTGGAAATACTGGTGCTCGATGATTGCTCTAGCAACGCCAAGACACCTGAAATCATACGGGCCTTTGCGCATGATGGAGTCCGGTTCATAAGTGGTGATGAGCCCGAGCCCACTTGGTTGGCCAAGAACTGGGGGTATGAACGCCTTGCCGAGGAAGCGAATGGCGACCTCATACTGTTCTGTGGCGTAGACACGCGGTTTCAGCCAGATGGGCTGCGGACACTCGTAGCAACCATGCTAGAAAAGAATAAGAGCATGGTCAGCGTACTGCCACACAATGAAAACATCAGCTTTGGGTCGCAGCTGCTACAACCGCTGCGTTATGCCTGGGAACTTTCGCTTCCGCGCCGGCTGTTCCAGCGGCCACCAGTGCTTAGCACTTGCTGGGTTATTAAGAAGTCTCTGCTAGCTAGTGCCGGCAGCTTCAAGGCTGTCAGCCGCTCCATAGTCCCTGAAAGTTACTTTGCTCGCACGGCCAGTGTGCATGACGGTTACAGTTTTGTCCGCTCGAACGCAGTTACTAGCTACAAATCTGTGACTGAGCAGCGCGCAACAGCCATACGAACGCGCTATCCGCAATTGCACCGGCGCCCAGAACTAGTAGCCTTGCTGACGTTGCTAGAACTGGTAGGCACAATCGGGCCGATTGTCCTTTGTATAACCGCACTTCTTGACGGGCACATACTGGTATTTATAGTGGGATTAATAGCCTACATTATGCTCAGTATTTCATGGCTGGTAACCAGTGTAATTACCTACGGCCGGGTGCTACCCTATAGCCTAATAAGTTTGCCGGTTGCCGTTCTAGCAGACATAGCTCTTATGCATTATGCCATGTACAAGTACGAGTTCAATGAAGTGATATGGAAAGGCCGCAATGTCTGCATACCTGTCATGCATGTCGTAGCCAACCTGCCAAAAGCCTAGCCGCTACTTTAGGTTAGGTATAGAAATAGTAAAAGTAGAACCTTTGTTAAGTTCGCTCTCTAAGCTAATTTCGGCGTGTAGTAAGCGTGCGAGCTTCATGGTCACATATAATCCCAGGCCAGTGCCATTACTTTGCCTGGTGCGGTAATCTTCTGAGCGGAAAAATTTGTCAAAAACCCGTTCTTGGTCGCCCTTTGATATGCCGATACCGGTGTCCGACACGTTGAATTCAACCCCTTTTGGAACAGCCCTGGCGGCTATGGTTATGTGTCCGCGCTGAGTGTACTTTATGGAGTTGGTTATAAAGTTTTGTAAAACCTCACGCACATAGAGCTTACTGGACTGCAGTAGCTCCAAGTGCGGGTCTATCTCTGTTTTTACGGCCAGGCCTTTCTGTTTGGCTTCTGGGGTGTAGTTACTGGCCAATTCTAGCACAAGGTCGTGGACATTTATGGCTTCTACCTCAACATTTAACACGCCACGTTCGGCCCGTGAGAGGGTGCTGAGATCGTTTATCATATCGGCTAAGAATAATACTTGGTTGTGGGCTTCTTTAAGCGCTTGCTTTACAGCGTTTATGTCACCACCTTTATTGGCAATAAACTGGGCATTACTAATATTACCTTCAGCTATGGCAATCGGTGTCCTCAGTTCGTGGCTTACTACACTGATGAACTCGTCGCGCTCTTCCTCCAATGACTTTTCGCGGGTAATATCGCGGAGCAATATCACGAACCCGCGCTGGCCCTCTTCGCCGTAGCCTAAGTGTACCGGTGCAATGCTGATATAAAGGTTTATGGTGCTACCATCACCATATTTGATGCGTAGGTCCCGGTTAGTTATCGGCACCGTTGCCGCTTGGACTATTTTGGTTATATCAACCGGCTGGTTATCTTTATCTATAGGTTGTATGAGCTTGGCTAAGCCGGCACCTTCCTTTATGTTGTTTACATCGAGAATATTCAGGGCTGCCCCATTGTACAAAACAACTTTGGCTGATTCGTCTACAGCTATAACAGCATCTGCCATGCTGTTTATAAGGCTCGTAAGGCGGCTATGGTCTAGGGCGGCTGTTGACTTGCGTCTGAGCTTAAGCGGCATGGATACCATTATGCCATAGGTACCGGTGCGCCGCTACGTAGTATGGGCTGGTGGTCGCGCATAGCTTTGCGTAATTGTTTGGCAGATGGGCGGCTCTTTTCCATTTCGCTCCAAAAGGGCTCGCCATGTCGCAGTACGCGGGTGTGCGCCAGCTCATGTAGTAAAACATAATCTATAAGTTCCCATGGAAGCTGCATAAGGAATAAGTTTAGGACGATGTTCTTTTGCTGGTCACAGCTGCCCCACAGGCTCTTTAGCTGCTTTACGCTAACACTTGTATAACTGTAACCGTATTGTGCCGACAACTGTGCCAAGCGTTGTGGCAATAATTGCTCGGCTTGGTTGCGAAGTGCGTGTATACAAGCCGCTTGGGCAATACGCTGTACGTGCGTATCGCCTATAGTCAGGTGCCCAGGGTATCTAATGATTATCTCGGTTTTGCCAACCCGGCTGGCTGGCTTAACACCTTCATAGGGTACGAATTGTAAGCGATGAAATTTGCCGACAGCTTGCCCAGGGTTCAAACTATCCCCCCTAACCGGTAACTGTTCGCGAATCCAGTCCAAGCGTGACTTGGCAAAGGTAACGCCGGCTGAGTAGGGTGCCCAGGTGGGTATGCTGACTCGGATATCGCCCCCATGGGTAACGCTAAGGCGGAGGCTGCGGCTGTTGCGGCGTTTATAAATCTTGACGGTGTGTCCCGTTAGGTCAAACTGCTTGAAAGCCATACTGCTAGTGTAGCAGTTAGCGGATAACAATATTGCGGCGTGTCATATCGACACGACCGGCTGAAGGGTTTGGTACCAAGTTTACTAGCTCTGGCTTTGCTATGTGGCTTTGGGAATCCGTAAGGCTTAGTAGGTTTAGCTCGCGAAGTTTCTTTGAAACAGCGCTGTACTGGGCGTTAAACACATGCTTGCCACTCACTACAACGTAATCTTCGGTGTTACTGGGGTTCTGCATATGGCCAGCTATGGTATCAAAATTGCCGCGGTCAAGCTGGGCGGCATATTTATCATCTGCCCGGCGCCGGTCACGCTTAATGCCGCGGAGGTATGAGGTTTCCGCATCTATCTGTAGCCACACCAGAAGTGGCAGGGCATGTGACCTGCGGGCTAACTCGCGCAGTTGGTGCCTGGTACTGGCCCGCATAGCGTTCACATCGTAGACAACGCTTATGCCAGCATTCAAAAACTCACCGGCCATATAGTCCATAAGCTGTGCTATAACCTGGTTTTCCTCTTTGTCGTA
>DASSKV010000021.1:0-3289 GCA_035690125.1 Saccharimonadales bacterium (SeqCode)
CCTGCCGACCGCCAAGACTACCAGAGCGCCAAAAAGCTCATACAGTTCTTCAGCCAGGATTTCCACGTATCCGAAAAACTGACCGGCAAACCAGGGCAATACTTCCCGCTCAGCGAAACCCTTAAAGGCATAGAGGAAATACTTGAAGGCAAAGAAGTCACCGCCGAAGCTATGGTTGAGAGCGAAATAAAGAAGGAAGGCTCCAAGAAATGAAACAGGCAGTTGCCACGCTTAATGTCATAGCCCGAGCCCCTTTCGAAGTCTATTACGAAGGCCCAGCCCTAGCCGTTTCGGCAACCAACCGGATTGGCGAGTTCGACGTACTGCCAGGGCACGCCGATTTCTTTTCGGTGCTACTGCCTGGCGAAGTGATTATAGACGTAAAGGAAGGTGCCGACCCTATTAGCTTCCAGATAACAAACGGCATCATAACCGTCCGTGACAACGAAGTCATGCTGTTCGCAAATATGTAGGTAATGGGACAAACCTAGCGGTTTTTCCCATCGCTCGGTCGGCAAAGCCGAGTTTGCAAGCAAACCAAGCCTCGCTGCTCTTTTCCCTTAATTGCTCTTTCCTGAAATATTGCTTAATAGCTTTATCTATCCTCCAGCTAAGGAATTACTACTGTTCTACAATGTAGTCGAAGGCGTAGCCGTTACCAGCACCCATCGCGTTACCCGCGTATATGCAGAACCCGCCAGCCGTACGGCCGACATATACATTGAGTGGTGCACTGGCGCTCACCACCACGTGCGGGATAGTAGAATATGCGTTAACAAAACTAACGCAAGCTATCGAACCGGTCGTAGCACCTACGCCTGCATTTGCGGCTACTGTCCCCGCCGCATCATTACCACTTATGGATACCGAACCGTTTGAGCCGAGCGCCGAACCGCGTGATACCCCCGGCGCTGAACCACGGGTAATGAAGTGGCCGCCGATAGTAAATGAGCTATCAATAACCATGCTGCTGGCATGGAATGAGTTAACCGAAAGCACACCTCCCACGGCAACACTACCGGATATGTTCACATTGTTATTTACGGTAAGAAGTTGGCTCATAACGGTTGGCCCCTGAAGGCGCGAAGTACCAGTAACCAACAGATCCTGGCGCAAGTTTAGGCTGCCGCTTGTAGTATCGCCGTTCACATTTAGTTTCTGTATCGACGTATTTCCCGCTTCTAACTGTGCTAAGTTGGCATCGCTGGCTGTGAATGTATTATTCAGTTCTAAATGGCCACCTATGCTCACATCCTTACCCACCGTGAGCTTACCGTTGAACTTGGCATCAGGCCCCACAGTAAGTAGCACGCCAAGGTCACCTACAGCGCTACGGTTTAGGCCTAGTTTGTCCAATGAGCCCTGGCTAAGGGTTACCTGGTCCTGGTTAACGGTACCATTACTTTTAGCCTGGCTTTTTAACACGAAGGCTATAATACCGGCATTCACCGCCAGTATAGCTACGACGACGGCAAGTCCAATAAACGTAGCTTTGTGGCTAGGGTGGTAGGTAGCACGTCGCGGCCGTTTAAGCCCCTTAGGCGCTTCCGCAGGTACCTTAGTAGCAGCTTCACTGTTAGCTCCGCCATCCCTGGGCTTCAATACTTCTGGGGCTGGCGGTTCGGCTGTTTTGTTTTGGTCTGATGGTGCATCAGCCATGTTTATATATCCACCTTACTTTCTAAGGGGTATTATAACGCTTAAGCTAGAGGCCGGCAAATTGCACTATATATAAATGAACGGCGGCTTTATTTGCAAAATACCGCCGCATCGACAAAAATAGTGCTTATGCAGAGTGGAGTTCAAACCGATGGTTAGGTGGTTATTGTGGCGCCTTGCCTTTGTATGCTCTGGCTTCGTTTTCCTGGCGGGGGTCCTCCTGGGTGTGGCCTACGCCGATTCGCTGCAATCTGCCCACTACCGTTTTGACGAGAGCAGCCTGGGCAACGGAGGGTTCATACAGTCACAATCAAACAACTACCAGGCTAACGGTTCCGTCGGCGATACTGCCGTTGGAAACACCGCATCTGGTAACTACCAAATAGATACTGGTTCACAAACCACCGCCGACCCGGCGCTTTCATTTGCGGTCAACAACGGCAATGCCAACTTCGGCAGCTTCAGCCCCAGCGCCGCTACAGTAACCACGAGTACTTTCCAGGTATCGAACTACACTACCTACGGCTACGTTGTCCAAATACTTGGTGCCCCACCAAAAGATGTTAGCGGCCACACCATAACCGCCATGTCAACTACCGGCACATCGCAAGCTGGCACGGAACAGTTTGGCATTAACCTTGTCGCTAACACTTCTCCTACGTCGGTAGGCTCAAACCCCGTTAACTCAATATTTGGCGTTGGTTCGGCCTCCGCAAACTACAACACACCCAATAACTACCGCTACGTCAGCGGTGAAACAGTTGCGTCGGCACCTAAAAACTCCGGATTGACCACATATACCATCACGTATTTAGTGAATGTGAACCCGCTCACGCCCGGCGGCGAATACAATGGCAACCAAACACTTATTTGCACTGGCACCTACTAGTTTGTAATAAGTTATCCACAGCCCCGTTCTTAATAGCGTTATTACTGTTGACCACCGCATTTCGCTTGTGCTAAACTCCAGGTGTAACACTTTAAAAATCAAAAACTAAACAAAAAACAAAATGGCACAAAAACGTACAATACTAGGCCTTTTAGGCGTAACAGCCTTCTTAGCCGCCCTGCTCTTGCAGGTACTGCCGCCGCAACAAGCTTCGGCCGCACAAATAACAGCCCGCAGCTTAACCCTTCAAGCTGGGGCCACCGATGGTGGTTCTAAAGCCAGTGGCGTTGTTCGCCATCTTTTTAGCTTTAGCCTACCAAGCTCTACTAGCGTAGGTTCTATAAAGTTCCTGTATTGTACGACCGCTGCAGACGTAGCACCCGCCACATGTACAACCCCCGCCGGGCTTGTTACGACCTCTGCCACCCTTACTAGCCAGAACGGTGCCACTGGTTTCTCCATTGTCAACACGACCAATGGCGCTCCATATCTGACTCGAACTGCTGCTGCTGCTACTGGCGCTGTTAGTTACCAGCTATCAACCATCACTAACCCAGATGGCTCAAGTTGTGGTTTGCCCTCACCGGCCACCCCTAACTGTACGTTCTTCGTTCGAATAAGCACATATGCTTCTACTGACACCACCGGACCTGCTACCGACACGGGTACTGTAACCGCTAGTACTGCCACCCAGATAGTGCTAGACGGTATAATGCCCGAATCACTCGTGTTCTGTACTGG